>JBOGIN010001067.1:0-11194 GCA_050742275.1 Vicinamibacteraceae bacterium | reverse complement strand
GTTCATTTTCTCGGCCGGCATATGCCCGCGTCCGCTTGACCTCCTGCTGGCTGACGATGCTATCGTCGTCCTGGCGCCACAGGACTGTCGTAACAGGGAAGGAGGGTAAGGCATGGGCATATTCGATGCGGCAGGCGGCAACGCGCACAACGGCGAGCAGGACGATCCTGACTACCGGTGGGTGCAGTTTCGCATTCGCTTCAGCAATGGCCGCGTTCAAGACATTCGTGAGATAGAGGAACGCCTCATCTTGTCCGACTTCTCACAGGGCTACGGCGATGAAACGGGACCCGAAGACCAAGACTGATCGAGCCAAGGAGCTTCATCGCGACACGCGATCATTCGTGTGGCTCGAAGACGCCGGGCGCGACTTGCACTTCGCCGGGCGAATGCTTGCCCGGACGCCGGCATTCAGCCTGCTTGCGCTGCTGACCCTAGCGCTGGGCATCGGCGCTGTCACCGTCATCTACAGCGTGATTCACGACGTCCTGCTGGATCCGCTGCCGTATCCCGCGTCGGATCGGTTGGTCAACGTGGGGGTTCGCGATACGGACACGGACGATTACCGGCCGCTCTTCTCACCGGCGGAGTTCCTCGATTACCAGGAGCAGAGCCGCGCCTTCGAAGCTGTCATAGGGACGCGCGGTGGAAGCATGGTGATGACGACCTCGTCTGGGAACGAGTTGCTGCGTGTGGTTCACGTCACACCAAACTTCTTCGGCGTCATGGGCCTCAGCCCAATGATGGGCCGCGTCATTGGGCTGGCAGACGTCGAGCCCGGCGCGCCGCCTGTCGCGGTATTGCGGCATCGAGCTTGGGTGAGCTATTTCGGAGCCGATCCCCGCGTGGTCGGACAGACCATCCGCCTGGACGGAGCTCCGCGCACGATCGTCGGCGTCATGCCGCCGCGCTTCACCTGGCATGCGGCCGACGTGTGGATTCCCGGTCCGATCCGCAGGGGCACCCAGGATGCCGAAGCCGCGGCTCGAAACTTTCAGGCTCGTCTGAAGACAAGTGTGAGCCTGCAAGAAGCCGAGGCGCAGCTCGCTGCCATCGCCAGGCGGCGCGCGCATGTGCACCCGGGAGACTATCCCGAGCGCTTTCGGGTCGAAGTGGTGAACGTCGTCGAGTCTGTCGTCGGGGACTTCCGCGGCGTGCTCTACAGCGCGCTCGCCGCCGTCGCACTGCTGCTGCTCATTGCGTGCTGCAACGTCGCGAACATGCTTCTGGCGAGAGCCACCTCCCGCGAGCGCGAGATGACCGTCCGCGCGGCCCTCGGCGCAGGCCAGGGCCGCATCGTCCGCCAGGTGGTGGTCGAGAGCCTACTACTGGCCTTGGCTGGCGCTGCCGGCGGCTGTCTGCTTGCGTACGCCGGCATCGCGCTGTTCGTTCCGTTTCTGCCGCAGGGCCCATTGCCAGGCGAAGTCGAGATCGGGCTGGATGGCGCGGCGCTCGTCTTCAGCCTCGGCCTTGCCGTGCTGTCGGCCGTATTGTTTGGAACGGCTCCCGCGCTCTACAGTGCACGCCGCGGCCTGGTGGAGGGGCTCAAGAGTGAGAGCAGAGGCGTCGCTGGTGGCAGGGGTCGACTGAGAAACACATTGGTGGTCTCCGAGATCGCGCTGTCGCTCGTCCTACTGATCGCAGCCGGCCTGCTGATGCGCAGCTTCGTCTCGTTGGTTCGTGTCGACCTCGGGTTCGACCGCACGAACGTTCTCGTTCTCTTGGTGACATTTCCACCCGGCAAGGAGACGGCGTCTGCCGAGCGCGACCTCTTCTACCAGGAGTCACTTCAGCGTATCGCTTCACTCCCTGGCGTGTCAGGCGCCGCAGCGAGCATGAATCTCCCTCCATGGGCGGGCGACACCCACCACGTCGAGATCGCCGGTCGACCACACCAACAACGACGAACGGCGAGCATTCAGTTCTGCACCGAAGGGTACTTCCGCACTCTGGGCATCCGCTTCTTACGAGGACGTGGATTTCGCGCGCCGGCCGTAACCGGGGCGCCAGGCACCGCAGTCGTGAACGAGACGTTCGCGACCAGGTACTTCGGCACCGAGGATGTCCTCGGGCAACAGGTTGGCGTGACACTGCCGGCCGCAACAGCGCCAGGCGAGAGAGAGCAGCTCGTCGAGATCGTGGGCGTCGTCGAGGACGTCAAGAACCAGGGAGCGCGCGAGGCCGCAGCGCCTCACGTGTTTCTTCCAGCGTCGAGCGCTGCCGACCTTGACGTGCTGTTCGTCCGCACCTCTGCCGACCCGCACCGCTCGGTGAGCACGATTCGCGCCGAGATCGAGAACGTCAACCCCGACGTGGTGCTGAAAGAGCCGGGTACGCTCGAGGAGATTCTCGGACTCTCGGTATACGAGCAACCGCGCTTCAGCCTGATCGTCTTCAGTGTCTTTGCAGTGATCGGCACGCTGCTCGTCGCCATCGGCATCTTCAGCGTCATGTCGTACGCCGTGTCGCGGCAGACGCGCGAGATTGCAGTGCGTATGGCCCTCGGAGCCAGACGCGGGCAGATCATGGCCATCGTGCTCCGACTAGGAGTGCGGTTGCTGCTCGCCGGCGTCGGGGCAGGGCTGCTCACCAGCTTCGTCACGGGCCGGTTGATCGCGAGCCAGCTCTGGAACACCTCTCCCTACGACCCGCTTGCGCTGGCGGCCGCGATCGCCGTGATTGCCGCGGTGGCCTTGGCTGGGTGCTATCTTCCAGCGCGAAGGGCCACACGGGTCGATCCCATGGCCGCGCTGCGGCAGGAATGAGACGCGATCGATATAATGTGCGGGCGCCCACAGCCCGAGGGCCCAAGCAACGTTTCACGACGGGCGCCGCGACACGATCGATGGATCAGCCACTCGTCATCTGGTGCAACGTCCCCTTCGGACCTGCCTCGTCTTCTCGTCGTCAGATGCTCGCGGAGGCCCTCGCGGGTCACACGGTCCATCTGGTCGACGGTGCGACGCCACCCGATCTTTCGCGATCGTGGCTCGACCATGCGTCCATCGTCTTCGGACAACCGCCGGTCGACGCGCTGCTCGTCAGTCAGCGGATTCGCTGGGTGGAGATCGCGAGCGCCGGCTACGAAGCCTACGACCGCGCCGATTTGCGGACAGTCCTCACGCGCAACGCGGTGCCCCTGACCAACTCGGGCGGCGTGTACGCCGATGCCTGTGCGCAGCACGTGCTGGCGATGATGCTTGCCGCGAGCCGCGCGCTGCCGGCGACCATGGACGCCCAACGCGATCGGCGCTGGGCGTTCGGCGAGCTACGGTCACGCATGCGGCTCCTAACGCGGCAGCGGGTGTTGATTCTCGGCTGGGGGCATATCGCGCGCCGCCTCGCCGAGCTGTTGGCGCCGTTCGACGTCCACCTCACCGCCGTGCGACGACATGTCGTGGGCGATGAGCCTGCGCGCGTCATTACCGCCGATACATTGGACGCGGAGCTCTTGCAGGCGGACCACCTCGTGAACCTCCTGCCGGGCGGCTCCGAGACGGCGCGGTTCGTCAACGCCTTGCGGCTCGCGCGGCTGAAGCCTGGCGCCTGCTTCTACAACGTGGGCCGGGGCTCGACCGTGGACCAGGATGCGCTGATCGGCGCGCTGAACAGTGGACAGCTCGGCGCTGCCTGGCTGGACGTCACCGATCCCGAACCGCTGCCGCCTGACCATCCCTTCTGGCGCACCGCGCGCTGCTATATCACGCCACACCTGGCGGGGGGCCAGGCCGATGAGCGAGGACACCAGGTGCGACATTTCCTCGACAACCTCGAGCGCTTCACCAGCGGGCACGCGCTCGTCGACCGTCTCTGGTGACGATTCGTGAGCCCCTCTCGAGCCGACCCGCCGCTGGCTCCGGTACCGCGCTCGGCTCTCCAATACCTTCGATCCTTCGGCCCCGGCATCGTGATCGTTCTGACCTGGCTGGGCGCCGGAGACGTCGTCGACATGGGCGTGGCCGGCGCCAACTACGGGTACTCGTTGATGTGGGTGCTCGTGCTGGCCGTCTTCATGCGGTTCGTGCTCGTGTCGCTGATTGCACGCTATCACCTCTGTAATCAGCACGGCGAGAGCGTCATCGATGGCCTCTGCCGCTTGCACCCGGTCTGCGCGCCCATCCTCGCGATCGCCACGGTCGTGATGGCGCATGTCTACAGCGCTTACATGACCGTGGGCGTCGGCGAGGTCTGCGCGAACCTCTTTCGTGCAGGCGAGCCCTGGGTCTGGGCGTTGGGCTGTAATGCCATTGCGCTCGGGCTGGTGTTCCGGCCCGCCTACGTGTCCCTCGAGCGGGTCTTCAAGATCTTTCTGGCGCTCCTCTCGATTTCGTTCATCGGCTCCGCCATTTTCGTCGGCCTGAGCCCGATCGGCGTGTTGCAGGGACTCTTCCGCTTCGAGATGCCGGATGCCCAGGGCCGCTTCAATCCGCTGCTCGTCGGCGTGGCGATGATCGGCGCGGTCGGCGGCTCGATCATGAACCTGGTCTACACGTACTTCCTGGACGCGAAGGGCTGGCGTGGTCCCCAGTATTGGCGTCTGCAGCTCTATGACTTCCTGCTGGCGATGACCGCCATGCTCGTGCTCAACCTCGCGGTCTGGACGCTCGGTGCCGAGCTGCTCTACCCCGACCGGCAGATCCACTCATTGGATGACCTCCCCACGCTCATCAGCGCCGTCCTCGGCGAATGGGGACGCGCGTTGTTCTACGTGGGGATCTTCTCCGCAATCTACACGTCGATTCTCGGGCACGCGACCGGTCTCGCGACGCTGGGCACGCACGCGTGGCTCCGCTGGCGTGTGGGCTCGGCGCCGGAGACGACGACGCTCCAGCAGCATGCACTCTATCGGGCCCTCGTCGTCTGGTTTCTCGTGCCGCCGCTCATCTGGGCGCTTCCAGGCATGCCGGATTTCGTGACGCTGACGCTGATGGCCAACGGCGCACAGGTCGTGATTGTGCCGCTGCTGGCTGGAGGGCTGTGGCGCATCACCGCCAGCTCACGTTTCATTGGCCCGCGCTTTCGCACGCGCCCGTGGGAGAACATCGTCATGGCGCTGCTCTTCCTCCTCGCGCTCTACGCGGCCGTGAACTCGGTCGTGGCGCTGATCGAACACTTCGAGGGCTACTGATTGCGCCCTGCGCTCTCGTCGATGTCGAACGAGACGACGACATTCGGTGCGGGCCGTTCAGCGGTGCGTATGGACTTGGCCGCATCGCCGAGCGGTGTCCAGGGCGCTTTACCCAGCAACTCGATGTCTTGGTACGAGCCTAGGACTTCGAAGCGATCCAAGACGAACGGCATGCCTTCCGCGCCGAGCGGCGAATTGGCGTCGGCGACGTGGAAGTGCAGGTGTGGCCCGGTGGAGTGGCCGGTGAAACCGAGCCCGGCAATCCCCTGACCACGACGAACGCGTTGCCCCCGCGCCACGAGCACACTGCCGCGCTCGAGGTGCTCGTAGAACGCGTAGCGTCCGTTGCCCAGATCGAGTGCGATGTAGTTACCAGTCGCGTCCTGCAGCGGGTGAGTTGGGTGCGTGGAGAGCCGCGTGCTTTCCGGGACATCATCTCGCGCAGCCACGACCACGGCATCGGCGACTGCCAGCACGTCGAAGCCGTGGCCGAGCCAGTTCGCGACAACGTCCTCGTCTCCACGGGTCTTGCGGCCCTGCTGATCGAGCCGAACCCAGTCGATCGCGAAACGGCCTGGGATGCGTGCGCGACCGTCGACGGCGTAGAGATAACGACGATGTCCGCGCGGCCATGAGGGATGGTGGACTGCAGCCCACGGTCCGCCGCGGAGTGGCGGTCCGAGCACCGGCAGCGATGCGCTGCCTACGCGAATGCGTGCCCCCTGGACCGTGTCCGCCGCGCCGGCGTTCGTGTACTCGACTCGATGCTCCAAAGACGAGGGCGGCTCTTGGTGACTTGCAAGCTCGATCTCGAGGTAGACCACAACCCGCGCGCCCGGTGCGATGGCGAGCTGATCGACGTCCGCAGAGGCCGCGCCCGGCTGCGCCACATGTTTGCCTAGGTCGTCGCCGCGCAGCGCCGCGACTGTGTTGCTGGTCGCTGGATCGAAGATCGACACGCCCCTCAGATGCAGCGGCTGCCGAGCGAAGCTGGTCAAGTGCAGCTCGTATGTCAGCTGCCAGCCGTCCGTCCACCGGCACAGGGCTCGGCGCCACGGGCACCCGCATGTCGAACGACTGTTGGAGATCCCGTGCTGCTGCACCATGCAAGGGACTCGAGGCGCCAGCCAACAGCAGGATGACGAGCATCATGCCGCGCCGTTTCACGGTGGGCCATCTCATTTGCAACCGCCCGTCTATCGCAATGCTGTTCGCACGTAGCGCGCGGCCTTCAAGTCCTCGTGGTTGGCCCGTAGCGCGCGGCCTTCAAGGCCTCGCTCTTGGCCCGTAGCGCGCGGCCTTCAAACCCTCGCGGTTGGCCCGTAGCGCGCGGCCTTCAGGCCGCGCGTCCCTCAGAGACCGCGTGGTCTGAGGACCGCGCGCTACGTGCGATGTGCGTTTGCTACACGGTTGACGCAGGAGCTGTCTCGGACGAGACGAAGTCAGGCGCCTTTGGAATGATAAGCCATGCAAAGAGATCGGCGGTGGCGCCTCCCAATGTGGAGCAATCCACAGCGCAAGACAGCGTGAGGGGCGGCGCTTGACAAGTTATGCATGCGTCGTGCATATATGTACCGCACATTGAACCTTCTGGAGGAGCGCACACTCATGGGCATGGATCGAGACCGCGGGCTTGATCGACTCCTGCCGCTGCGGCCGGTGGAGTTTCACATCCTGCTCAGTCTCGCGGCGGGCGAGCGGCATGGCTACGGGATCATCCAGGACATTCAAGCGCGTGGCGAGGCGACGGTGCCGGACGTCGGCACCATGTACCGCGCGCTGGCTCGTATGGTGGAGAGCCGGCTGATCGAAGCTTCGGTCCGCCGGCCGGCGCCCGATGCCGACGATGAGCGCCGCAACTATTACCGCATCACCGCGGCGGGTCTGCGCGTGGCGAAGGCGGAGGCACGGCGGCTCGAAGCGTTGACGCGCGCCGCGCGGGTCGGCGGCTTGCTCAAGAAGGGGGCGACGTGAGGAGCGAGCGTCTCATGAACGCGTCGGGGCGTTGGTTCAGGCTGCTGCTGCGGCTCTACCCGGTCGACTTCCGAGACGAGATGGGAGCGGCCTTGGTGGAGGCCTACCGAGACCGCGCACGCGAGGCGCTCCGCCGCGGCGGTGTCATTCGGCTCGCCGTCGTGTGGGTGCGCGCGCTCCTGGACGCGCTGCGCAACGGTCTGGGCGAACGCGTGCGACCTGCCGTGTCAGGGCGGCGCACCGGTAGCTGGGGCCGCGACGCGGCGCTCGCGATCCGTCGGCTGGTGCGGGCACCGGCATTTCTCATCGCCACGGCGGGAACACTGACCGTCGGGCTCGGCATGGTCGCGGTCGTGTACACGGTTGTCCAGAGGGTCCTGATCGAACCGATGCCGTACCGGAATTCGGAGGACCTGTACTACGTCTGGCGCGATTACGGGCCGATTCTCGATCTGAAGCGGGGTGCGGTCGCTGGAACGGACATCGCGGAGCTGCGGAAGGCCCGTGCCGTCATCGAGGACGTGGCGGGTCTCAAGCCGTATCTCGGGGGCGTCTTTTCGTTGACGGAGACCAGTGACCCGATGGAGATCTCCGCGATGAGGGTGTCGCCAAACCTCTTCGAGCTGCTCGGTGTCGAGCCCGCACTAGGCCGCGGGTTTGTTCGCAGCGAAGTGGGGCCCGGGCGCCCGCATGTCATCGTGTTGTCCCACGAGCTGTGGAATCGGCTCGGGGGCGACCCTGCAATGGTGGGCCGCGACGTCCGCTTGAACGGGAAGTGGCACACGGTTGTCGGCGTCCTGCCGCCGGACTTCCGGTTCGTCCGAAACGATGCCTCGAGCCCACCGCAGCGCGCCGATGCCTACACCACGTTCGAGGTCGATCTCGCGGCCGAGGATCCCGAGGACGGATCCTACACGGCGCTGATGCGCGCGCGACCGGGCACAACGCGGCCGGCGCTGGCAGCCGCCGTAGAGCAGGTCGGCAACACGATCGACCTGCGCGACTTCAACAGCCGCGGCTTGACCCTCTATCCCGTCGGACTCAAGGCCGACCTGATCGCCAGAGCTCGTCCCGCACTCCTGGTCCTCGCGGCCGCCGGCGCGCTGCTCGCGCTCATGCTGATGGTGAATCTCGCCTCGGTCTTGCTTGCACGCGCGGCGCGGCGCGAGCACGAGTTCGCGGTGTCGCGCGCCCTCGGCGCCAATGGCGCTGCCGTCATGCGCGCGACGCTCATCGAGGGCGGCCTGCTCGGTCTCGTTGGTGGGGGGCTCGGGGCGCTGGCGGCGATCTGGGGGACAGGTCTGCTCGTCGCGCTCGCTCCGCTGGATCTCCCGCGTCGTGAAGTGATTACTGTGGACCCCCGAGTTGGCGCTGTGATCGTTGGCCTTGGCGTGCTGCTCGGTCTGCTGGCTGCGATGATGCCCGCGACGCGGGCCGCACGCGCGTCGCTGTCGTCCTTGCTGGCGAGCAGTGCCGTGCGGGGTGGCGGCGGTCACGGCCGCATGCGCCGCGGCATGGTCGTGGCGCAGGTGGCGCTCTCCCTCGTGCTGCTCAGCAGCGGCGGGCTCGTGGTACGCAGCTTCGAGCAACTGCTTCGCGCCGACCTGGGGTTCGAGCCAGAAGGCCTCCTCACCTTCCGCGTGCGGAGACCACCCGAGTTCTTCCCTGAAAACGCCGACGCGATCCTGTTCCAGGATCGGGTCGAGCGGGCGATCGCGGCCATACCTGGCGTCACCGGTGTGAGCGCCTCGTCTGCCTTGCCGCTCACGGCCAATTCCACGCGGGGTGCGATCGACAATCAGGCCACCATCAGGATCCCCGGCGCTCCTGGGAACACCGGCGATCCCCAACGGGACAACCTGCTGGTCGATCTGATCAGCATCCGCGCGGGTTACGTCGAGGTCATGGGGATGCGGCTGCTCGCGGGACGCACGTTTCCGCGCGAGCGGCCCGACGACGTGTTCGAGGCGGTGATCGACCGCCGGCTCGCAAGACACTTCTTTCCGACCGGAAATCCGCTGGGAGCGACCATTCCGCTCGGCGAGGAGAATGCGCTCAGGGTCGTCGGCGTTGTCGAGCATACGCGGCTCTCAGAAGTCCATCAGGATGGCCGTCCACAGCTCTTCGTGCGAAATGAAGACATGGGCAGCCGCGCTCTCTCGGTTGTCGTGCGGACCGAGCGTCAACCGGAGGCGATCGTTTCTGAGGTCCGGTCGACGCTCAAGCGAGTCGATTCCAGGGTACCCATGGGTGACGTGCGGACAATGGCCGAGATCGTCGGTGACGCGCAGCGCCAGCAGCAAACCAGCGCGGTGTTGATCGCGGCGTTCGCGGCTGGTGCGCTCCTCCTCGCGTCGATGGGGCTCTTCGGCGTTGTCTCCGGCTCCGTGACACGTCGTCGTCACGAGCTGGCGGTGCGGCTTGCGCTCGGCGCCGATCACCGGCGCGTCCTTCGGCTCGTGCTCGGTGAAGGCGCGCTGCTCGTCGGTATCGGTCTCCTGATAGGCGTGCCGGGCATTTACGCCGCAGGAAGACTGATTCGTGGCATCCTGGTCGGCATCTCACCCACCGATCCGCTCACGCTGCTCGCCGTGACGCTGGGGCTCACGCTCGTCACGATGATGGCCTGCTATGTGCCTGCGCGGCGCGTGCTGGGAATCGATCCGGCCCAATCGCTTCGTGAGGAGTGAACGGACTGACGAGTCGCCACGGCGGAGACGTGTGAGGGAGGCGACATGAGGCGCGATCGGTCGATGCGCGCGTCGGAGCGTTGGTTCAGGCTGCTGCTGCGGCTCTACCCGGTCGACTTCCGAGACGAGATGGGAGCGGCCATGGTGGAGGCGTACCGAGACCGTGCACGTCAGGCGCTGAGCCGCGGCGCCGGCATGCGGCTCGCAGTCGTGTGGGTGCGTGCGCTTGCGGACGCGGTGCGCAACGGTCTGAGCGAGCGCGTGCGACCGGCCGTGTCATGGCGGCGCAGCGGCAACTGGGGCCGGGACATGGAGCTGGCAACCCGCCGGCTGATGCGATCGCCCGCGTTGGTTGCTGCCATGGTCGGAACGCTGACGGTCGGCCTCGGAATGTTCGCGGTAGTCTACACGGTCGTCCAGAAGATCCTGATCGAGCCGATGCCGTACAGCGACCCGGACGACTTGTACTTCGTCTGGCGCGACTACGGCCCGATCTTCGACATGAAGCGGGGCTGGCTCGGCGGACCTGACGTCGCGGAGCTGCAAAAGGCCGGTGGTGTCATCGAGGACGCGGCGGGGCTCGACTCTACGCTCAGGACGCTGTCCGTGCAGGAGGGAGCGGACGCGATGGAGATCGCGCTGATGATCACGTCGCCGAACCTGTTCGACATGCTCGGCGTCCGTCCGTCGCTGGGTCGCGGGTTTGCGCGGAGCGAAGTCGGTCCCGGCCGCTCACCAGTGATTGTATTGACCCACACGCTGTGGAACCGATTGGGCGCCGATCCCACGATCGTAGGCACGAAGGTGCGGCTGAACGGACAACCGTATACGGTCATCGGCGTGATGCCGCCGCGCTTCGGCTTCGTTTTGCACGCCAGTCTCGGGCCGCCTCAGGCGGCTGACGCATATGTGACGTTCGACGTCAACCTCGCGGACGTCGATCCGCGGGGAGGAAACTATGCTGGCCTGCTGCGCGCGCGTCGCGGCACCGCACCTCAGCTGATGGCGGACGCCGTGGACGTTGTAGGGAGAGTCATCGACGAGCGCGTGTTTCAACGCCGGGGCTTGAAACTGTATCCGGTTGGTCTCAAGCCGGATCTGATCGCCGACATCCGACCTGCGCTCCTCGTCCTCGGCTTCGCCGGCGTATTCCTGGTGCTCGTGCTGATGATGAACCTCGCGTCCGTATTGCTCTCGCGCGCGGCGCAGCGCGAGCGCGAGTTCGCCGTGTCGCGTGCGCTCGGGGCGAACGGCGTCGCCGTGGCGCGGGCGACGCTCTTCGAGGGCGGCGTGCTGGGGTTGATGGGCGGTGTGGCAGGCGCGCTGGCCGCGATCTGGGGCACGCGCGTGCTCGTGGCGCTCGCGCCCCTCGATCTGCCGCGCCGCGAGGCGGTCGCGGTCG
>JBOGIN010001066.1:0-5463 GCA_050742275.1 Vicinamibacteraceae bacterium | reverse complement strand
CCGCCGGCACCGTGAGATGAATGCGTGGCTCTGGGACGGTCTCCGCGAGCGTCCGCAGAGCATCTGCGAGGCCAATGGGATCCTCCGCGCGCAGCGCGCCGACGACGGTGCGCAGGTCGGTGAGCAGGACCTTGGTTACCGCCTGCGCGCGCTGGAGCTGTGCGCTCGTCGCAGGATCCGCCAGATGGGTCGCCGCTTCCAGGTTGAGGCTCAGTGCAGTCAGATGGTGACCCAGCGTGTCGTGGAGCTCACGCGAGATGCGCTCGCGCTCGGCGAGCCGGCTCGTGTTCGCCAGCAGCTCGCGCGTCGCGCCCAGCTCGCGGTTGGCGCGGGTGAGATCGGCGCGCGCCGCCGCTTCACGCGCGGTGAGGAAGCAACTGAACAACGCAAGCACTTGAAAGCCGAGGTGCGTGGTCACCAGCAACAGGGCGACCGGCGTGTCCACCGAGAACGGCAGGATCGCACACATGGCGGCGGCTTGTACGACGACCCACAACAGCGCCTGTCCGAGCGGCAGCACCCACCCGAGCTGCGCGGCTACAGTCACCAACAAGCTGCCTTCCAGGCCGCTGCACACCGCGCGGATCATAACCAGCGGCGCCACTGTCTGGACGATGAGCGAGGCCATGTGGAGCGGATGCGTCGGTCTGGACCACGCTCGCCATGCGGTCAGCGCGAACGCCACGCCAAAGACGCCGTAGCAGACGAGCCACAGCCAATACTGGGGCCGGCTGAGGAGGGAGGGGTTCTGCGTCACGCTGACGGCCACCGGCATGCCGGCCAGCCCCCACATGAGAAAGCCGCCATACCGGAGCAGCCGCAAGGTCTCGAAGGTCATCGCTTGGATCGCGCGTCAAGCCGCCACGACATCCTTCATTCTACGCAGCACGACAGCTGTCTCGACCCTGCCAGAAGTCACGCCTCCGGGACATGACTTTCCACACTGGGCTTGGGCAGGGCGGGCCCCTATTGTCTTGCACATGCGCACCGTGTGGATTGTCCTCCTCATCAGCACCGCGTTCGCCGTGTGCCTGGTGGCCGCGCTCTGCTCCACCGCCGGCGGTACACCCTAAATCCGAACGCATTGAATGGTTCAGCCGTAGCGCAGGCCTTTAGTCCCAGAGTTCACTTGTGTGGTCAGCGCCACGAAATGTCGGGCGGGGCTTTACGCCGTGGCGACACGCTAGACGGACGGCGACGACGTCGCGTCAGTCCCCCGACTCACGATCGAGAAAGATCGCAAAATCACTGCGAGCATCCTGCACGCAGCCGCGAACTCCTGGAACAGGATCAGCCGCAAGCCTGTCGAGAACAGCTTCGCCATGGTCTCATCGATCTGACGATGAATGCGCGCGAGGTGACCGAAGCAAATAGCCACCACGCGGCAAACCCATGACGACGGGTGCCCGGCCAGAGCGAGGCATTGCGACTGCACCCGCCCGCGGACCGCCACCCCTTGAAGGAGTGCCAAGTGTCAGTTGCATCACAGGCTCCATGAGGGCGGATCGAATGCCGATTGAACGGAGTCTATCGCGGGGGAAAACGGCGAGTCCTCAAGGATTCATCACGAATTCCTGAGAATCCGTCTCGCAAGGCTGCTGAGCTCGCGACAACGGCCTCCAACTGTGACGTTGGTCCGGCGTCATGCGCGCGAAAGGACGACGTGCGTCTCATTGCCTGATCGCGATCAGCGGATCCGTTCGCGAGGCGCGGCGCGCGGGCAGGTAGTTGGCCAGCAACGTCACAGCCGCCAGCAGCAGGGCTGCGCCCGCAAAGGCAATCGGATCGCTCGGCCTCACGCCGTAGAGGAAGGTCTCAACGAGGCGTGTGCCCGCCAGCGCCCCGCCCAACCCGAGCAAAAGGCCGATCGTCATGATGGCCGTGCCTTCGACCATCACGAGACGGCGAACGTCGCTGCCTTGCGCCCCGAGTGCCATACGGATTCCAATCTCGTGCGTGCGACGGTTGACGGTGTAGGCCATCACGCCGTACAAACCAACCGCGGCGAGTAATAGCACCAACAGACCGAACATCGTGAGCAGCGTGGTCGCCAGTCGCGACGTGTAGAGCGAGCTCGTCTTCTGCTCCTCCAACGTTCTGCTGTTGTAGAGCGGCAAGCTCGCATCGAGCGCCTGCACCTCACGCCGCACGGCGGCCAGCATCATCGCTGGCTCGCCGGTGGTGCGCACGTGCAGCGTCATGTCCCCTCGATAGCGCTGGAAGAACGGTGTGAACACGGCGGGACGCACTTCCTCGGTCAGCCCGCGGTATTTGCTGTCCTTGACGACGCCGACGACGACTCTGGCTTGCTCATCTGGAGGGCGCCCGACGATCACGCGCCGGCCAATGGCACTCTGGCGGGGCCAGAAGCGGCGCGCCGCCGTCTGGTTGATGATGGCAACCAACGGCGTATTGGTTGTATCCGATTGCCCGAACTCCCGTCCTTCGAGCAGCGGGATCTTCATCACGCGGAAGTAGTCGGGCCCGATTTGATTGAAGTCGGCACTGAGGTCTTCGCCGGGCTTCGGTGCGTAGCCTTCCGCTTGCATCGTCGCACCGAACCCGTCGCCGAGCGCGATTTGCGTCGCCAGGCTCACCGCTTCCACTCCGGGCAAACGCTGGACGCGTTCGAGGAGATCCGAGTAGAACTGCAGCCCGCGCTCTCGACTGTAGCCGCTCACACTCACGTCGACCGACGTGACGAGCACCTTCGTGGGATCGAAGCCGGTGTCAATCGCGTACAAGTTGCGCAGGCTTCTCACGCACAAGCCGGCACCGACGAGCACGATCACCGATACCGCGACCTGGCCAACCACCAGGAGATTTCGCAGGTTCAGATGGCGTGCCCTTTTTCCGAAGACCGTCGCCTCGTCGCGCGAGGCGGACACTAGGTCCTGCCGGGAGGCGATGAGCGCCGGCGCCAGGCCGAAGAGAATCCCTGTGATCACTGAGATCGCGAGCGTGAATCCGAGCACGCGCGTGTCGAGCCGATTGTCGAGCGTCAGGGACGAGAATGCGTTGTTGTTGGGCGGCGTGAAGCTGACGATCAGGCCGCTGAGTGACGCGGCCAAGGCCAGCCCGGCGGCGCCGCCAAGTGTCGAAAGCAGGACGCTCTCGGTCAGCATCTGCCGGATCAGGCGCCTGCGGCCGGCGCCGGTGGCGAGACGGATCGCGATCTCTTTCTGGCGTGTGCTCGCACGCGTCAGCAACAGGTTCGCGACGTTGGCGCAGGCGATCAACAAGACCAGCCCCACGGTCGCCATCAACATCTGCAGGGGGAACCGGATGTCGCGAAGCAAGTTGGTGTGCCCGCGGCTGCCGTCTTCAGTCAGGAACTGTGGTTCGACTCTCGGACTGCCGCCCGCATTGGGATGCGCCCTGGCGATCTGCCCTCCCAACGTCGTCATGGCGGCCGCTGCCTGCTCGCGGCTGACCCCCGGCTTCAGACGGCCCAGCAGATAAAGCCAGCCGGACAGGGTGCGGCTGCGCGGCCCGAACAGCAAATTCGACCGATCGAAGGGGGACGTCGAGATCTGCGCCATCATCATGATGGGCACGTAAACGTCCGGCGCACCGCCGGCGACCGTGCCGTCGAACTCTGACGGCGCGATGCCCACCACCGTGAACGGATAGGCGTTCAGACTCACGGTCCTTCCCACCAGCCCGGGGTCACCGCCAAAGCGCCGCTGCCACAGCCCGTAACTCAGCACGACCACCGGATGGGTGCTGGCGGTCTTGTCTTCCTCGGGGAGGAAGCCACGGCCCAGGGCCGGCCTCACGCGCAGCACGGTGAAGTAGTTGCCCGAGACAATCAACCCCTGAATCCGCTCGGCCTGCCCGCCCTCGCTGAGCGTCAACGCGCGCTGCATGTACGCAACGAGGGCGTCGAAGACCTCGTTCCGGTCGCGATAATCGACGAAGTCAGGGTAGTTGGATGTCAGGCTGACGCCCTGGCCGAGGCTGGCGCTGACGACGACGAGCCGGTCCGGTTCTTCGACCGGCAGCTTCCTGATGAGGACCTTGTCGACCAGGCTGAAGATAGCCGTATTGGCGCCGATGCCGATGGCCAACGAGAGCACGGCGACCGCGGTAAAGCCCGGAGCTTTGAGCAACATGCGCGTGCCGTATCGCAAGTCGTGCCACAAGGCTTCGAGTCGGGGCCAGCCCCAGACGCTTCGGGCATCTTCGAGGACGAGCGCCGGGTTGCCAAAGCCATGACGCGCGGGCCTCGGGCCTCCGAGGTCTGCGGCTTTCATTTCGAGATGAGTACGGATCTCCTCCTGCAGTTCCGCGTCGAGGGCATCGCGGCGCCACCAGCCACGCGGTTTTCGCCAGAACGCGGTCATGTCCGCCTCCTCTACGCCGGTTCGATGACCTGGCGAATTGCGGTCATCGCCCGCTCGAAATCGCGCACCTCGGCCGCAAGCTGCTTCCGTCCGGCCGGTGTCAGCGTGTAATCACGCGCTCGGCGCTTGTTCTCGGTCGTGCGCCACTCCGCGCGAACCCAACCCTTGATGAGCATCCGCTGGAGCGCTGGATACAACGTGCCTTCTTCGACTTGCAGCACATCTCCAGTCGTCTGCTGGATGTACAGGGCAATCCCATACCCATGCATCGAACCGAGCCGCGCGAGCGTCTTCAGGACGAGCATGTAGAGAGTGCCCGACGGAATGTCCGTCTTCATGGCGTGGAAGCCTACCATAGGCTGCCTAGGGTAGCGATCCTATGGCACCTCAACACGAAGGGCGGAGCTCACCGGATGCGTGAGACTCCGCCTCCTCTCTCGCCCGCTGACCCTGATTGAGGCGGTCGAGCAAGTCGAGGCGGTGCGGCTCGGCGGCGACGGCATCACAGAGGTGGTCGGCGACAAGAGCTATCACAGCAATCAGTCCACGGTGGCCAATGAGCGGCACAGAAACAAGATTGGACAGCAGCAGGCTCATATGTATATGATCGCCACATATGGTGACCACACCTTCTGACGACATGGCCCTGAAGAAGGGAACGGCGGAGTTGCTGGTCCTCGCGCAGCTCGAGAGCGGGCCACGCCACGGGTACGAGATCGCGCGGCGGATTGAGACCCGGTCGAACGGCGCCGTCTCGTTTCACGTTGCCTCGTTGTACCCCGTCCTCTACCGGATGGAGCGCCGCGGCCTGATTGCGGGACGATGGGTCGAAAAGGCCGGGCAGCGGCGGCGGCGGTACTACAGGCTGACCACGTCTGGGCGGAAGGTCCTCGCGGAGCAGCGCCGGAATTGGAGCAGCTTCATGCAGGCGGTGCAAGCCGCGGCGGGTCTGGGCTATGCGTGATTTCAAGGCCTTCGTGCATCAACACCTGGCGCCTCTCGACCTGCCCCGACAGCGTGAGCGCAAGGTCGTCGAGGAGCTCGCCGCGCAGCTCGAAGAAGCGTATGAGGTCCTCATCGCCGACGGCTGTTCCGACGAAGAGGCGTGGAACGAGCT
>JBOGIN010001065.1:0-4295 GCA_050742275.1 Vicinamibacteraceae bacterium | reverse complement strand
GACAGGTGTCGGCGCGACCATCGCGCGGCGCAGCCAGAAGTGCAGCGGGACCTGAGCGCTCTTCGCCATGGCGGCGCAGGCCGTCAAGAAACCAACGGCGGTCAGCGTGGTCCCGCCCGGCGCATCGGCGAACACCTGGGGCAAGTCCGACGTTCCTGTCTCGACGTGGAGCAGCACGGCAGCGGCGAGCAACAGAACGGCGCTGCCTGCCGTGATGACGAGCGCGCTGTTGGCGGCCACACGTGCTTGCCGGTGACCGTCAAATGCAATGAGGAGATACGACGCGATTGCCGTGAGATCCCAAAAAATGAGCAATGAATAGAGGTCGCCGCTGACCACGAGGCCGACCATGGCGGCCATGAAGAACGTGATGAGGACATAGAAGCGGACGAGCCCGCGCTCCTCGTGTACGTGATCGGCCATATAGGCCTGCGAATACACGATGACGAGATATCCGATGCCGGTCGTGAGGAGGGCGTACAGCGCAGCGAGACCGTCCAAGGAGAAGTGCAGGGGTAGTCCCCATGTTTGCAGCCAGGTCACGCGCAGATCGGGGAGACCGCCAAGCCACGCACCGAGGATCAGCAGGAAAGAGAGGCCGGCAAGCGCTGCGGCGACGCTGCCCGCCGCTCGCGGACGCACTGCGCCGCCTGCCAACACGAGCACCGGGCAGGCCAAGAGACCAGCGACGAGCCATCCGACATTCACGTGCACACCTGAACGCGACCGTCGCGTCACCACTGGTGGGGCGACGGCAATTCCGTCGTGACTTCCACCGATACCTGGCCCTCCCGAACACGTGGTCGCACGTCCACGTCGCCCTGTCTCCCGCGCGACAGATCCAAGTCGACGACGGATTTGCCGACCCGCACACCGGTGAGCGTGAGCTGGTCGAGCCAACCGGGCAAGCGAGGCCTCACGAGCGAGAGGCGTTCCCCATGGGCGTCGGGACGCAGACCGAGCAGGCGGCTCAATGCGTACGGAATTGCGGCCGCCGCCCACGCTTGGGGATTGCATGCGACTGGGTACTGCAGAGGACGGCGGTCTTCCTCGCCACGCGGGTGTCCGCAGTAGAGCTCGGGCATCCGGTAGCCGTGAAACCGGGATGCGGCGTCGAACAGCGCATCGAAGATCGTCTCCGCCTGTTCATCCAGGCCGTACCGGAGCAGCCCAGAAAGAATGAGGGCGTTGTCGTGCGGCCAGACGGTGCCGCGATGGTAGCCCATGGGGTTGTACGCGCGCTCACTCGTGGCAAGCGTGCGGACGCCCCAGCCCGAGAACATATCGGCCTCCATGAGCCGCCGACCAACGCGGGCGGCTCGATCGGGCGCCGCAAGGCCGCTCCAGAGCAGCTGGCCTGCGTTCGAGGAGACGACGGACACGGGACGTCCGCCGCGCTGCCGCGCCATGACGTAGCAACCCAGCTCCTCTGACCAGAAGTCCCGTTCGAACGCCTCCCGTAACGAGGCAGCCTTCGTCGTCAGTCGGGCGGCCGTCAGGTCGTCGCCGAGCGCCCGCAGCACCGCACTGGTCTGCCGCCACGCCCGATAGAGATAGCCCTGCACCTCGCACAGCGCAATGGGCGGCTCCGCGAGCGAGGCGTCACGGTTGACGATGGCATTGCCGGAATCCTTCCACCCCTGGTTGATGAGGGCTCGCTCGTACTGCCCGACGTAATCGAGGTAGCCGTCGCGGTCGTGATGTCCGCTCTCGTCGATCCAGCGCAGCGCTCGGTCGATATTCGGGCGCAACTCATGGGCAAGGTCGAGATCGCCGGACCAGCGGACGTACTCGGCCAGGAGAATCAGGAAGAGCGGTGTCGAATCGACGCTGCCGAAATACGTCGGGCTTTGCGGTATCTCATCGACGTGTGCCAGCTCACCACGCCTGACCTCGTGGAGGATCTTGCCCCGCTCGGCGTCACGGAACTCGTCGGCGCGCTCGGCTTGGTGCCGCGCGAGGAGCCGTAGCGTCTCACCCGCCGTCCGCCATTCGACGGCGAGGAGCATCAAGGCCGTCAGCGCGGCGTCGCGGCCGAACAACGTCACGAACCACGGGATCCCGGCGGCGAAGTAGTGCAACCCCTCGAACTTCGAACGCAGCAGCCCAAGATCCACCGCCGCACGGTCGAGAACGCGATCGAACAACGGATGCGAGCTCTCGACACGTGCCGAGCGCTCGCGCCAGATGTCCTCACGGCGATCGAGCCAATGGTCGGTCGACCGCCGCTCGTGGGCTCGTGCGCGGAATGGCGTCACCGGCTCCATCTGCTCCTGGATCGCGGGCACCATCTCCACGGCGAGCCTTACGGGTTGATCTGGATGTAGCACGAGGTCGAACGCCGCCGTGTCTCCCTGCAGGCGATGGGCGGGCGGGTAAAGATCCACGGAGAGCGTGCGGAATCGCTCATCGGTGCCGCGATAGCGCAGGCTCGCGAAGTCGCGTTGCGACAGGACGCTGGGCAGGATCGATCCGTGCGGACCGTCGGCGAAGCCGCGCAACACGACGATATCGTCGAACGCCGAGCGGAACCGCAGCTCAAGCGTCACGCTCACGCTGCGCTCGTCGAAGTTCAGGAGGCTGATCCGCTCCTGGAAGCCGGAGCCTCGCACGACCCGCTCCCGGGTGATGCCGATCGTGTTCTTCTGCGCCACGACCGTGCCGTGCTGGTCGACGAGCTCCGGGTTCGACAGGTCGTGCCGGGTCCGATAGCCTCGGAGGTCGTCGCTCGCCAGAGGGGTGAGGCTCCGGCCATTGAGCGTCAGGAGGTACCCGTTGAGAAAGCGGCAGTCGTGATAGAAGAGCCCGAGCGCGTGTGGGAGCCCCCACGGGACGTCGCCGCTCTCGGTCGACAGCATGAACACCTCGCCGTAGGTGAGCACGACGGCGTTCGCACTCTGCGCCAGCCGCGACGCTTCGGGCTGGGTAAGAATCCGCTCCTTGATCTGACACTCCCGCTCATCCAGGCTATCCACACACGCGCCGCCGCGCTCTCGGACACTACGCACCCTCCCTGCCAAGATAGCTGAAGTCCGCCACCACGCCGACGATTTCGATATTCGGCTTGGCGTCGGGTCCGGAGCCCTGACCGATGCGCGCGCCGAGAGGGTTCCGCCCCGCCAGGTATCGCTTGACAAAGGATTCGTTGACGATTGCCGAGCGCTGGTCTGCCTCGCCCACCGGCCGGGAGTCGCGTTCGTCAAAGTCTCTTCCAGCGATTAGCCGGATACCCAGCGTTGCAAAGAACCCGGGGCTAACAGCATTAAAGTTGACCGCGCGATCGGTGGTCATTCGCTCATTGGTTTGAATCGTCATCGGATTCATCATGCTTCCACCGGTCAACAACTGCATCCGCGCGACGGCAGACATTTGGGCGACTGGCGAGCTACGGAGTTCGTCGTAAATACGCCGAATCAGTTGGCTTGCTTCTTTCCCGGAGTAGCCGTTTCGTCGCGGATCGAGGCCGAATGAGACCAGGCTTGATGTAGTAAATCCGGGCCCTTTGGCCATCAGTCCCGTCAGCGATCGCACGAACAACGCTCCTCCGGCAACCAGGATCAACGTGAATGCAATCTGAACCGTAACGATGGCTTTTCGTAGCCGGACACCGCCAAATCCAGGGCCGCCTCGCTCCCGCAGCGACGAGATGAATGATCGGCGGCCGGCTTGCAGGGCCGGCGCGAAGCCACTCAGGATACCTGCAGCCACGCTCAAGAATAACGTGAAAAGCAACAGACGCGTGTCGACCGAGGAGTGCAGCGCGTTCGCCGCTGCGTCCCGAGGCAGGGACGCGATCATGGCTCGCATCGCAAGGGGGACGAGCAGAACTCCGAGCGCTCCACCAGTAAAGGCGAGCAGGACGCTGTCGGCGAGAAACTGACGGCTGATGCGTCCGCGCGAAGCGCCCAGGGCCAACCGTGTGCTGATCTCACGCTCGCAAGCCGATCCGCGCGCAATGAACAGACCCGCAACATTCAAACAGGCCAGACCCAACAACACCGCCGTTGCTCCCAAAAGGACCCAGAGCGGCTGCGCCAGGCTGCGGCGCAATAAAGAATGGCCCTGTGGCGCAGGAGCGAGCAGGAGTGTCGACGCGAGAAACCCCTGCCGGCGTTCCGCCGTGACTCTTGGGAACCCGGCGCGGCGTGTATCCTCGTCCAGCATCGCTTTAACCCGGATTATTCGTGAAGGATCTTATCCCGGTACGCATTGGGTCTGATCGGGTGCAGGTTACGGAGTTAGGGAGGGGTTAGGAAGCGTGGGAGCGCGTGAGGCAGGTGCTCATAAGGCGGTCG
>JBOGIN010001064.1:0-4831 GCA_050742275.1 Vicinamibacteraceae bacterium | reverse complement strand
CGCCACCAACGAAGCCCGCGCCAAGCTTGGCGGCAATCCCTTCGACAATCGCGCCAGGTGGTATTCGGGCTCTTCCAACGACGTTCGGCTCAACCGCCTCGTCCGGCGGTTCGCGGCAGATCCGGCGGCCATCCAGGCGCTGCGTCAGTACGAGACTTCCGGGAGGCTCAGTATTCCTCTGGTGACCATGCACACCACCGGTGACGACACCGTGCCGTTCACGCATGAGGTCCTGTACTCCGCCAAGCTGCGGCTCACCGGCCGCGGGGCCTTCATCCCACTGCCGACCCTCCGTTACGGTCACTGCGATTTCACCCTGCCGGAGGTCCTCACCGCGTTCGCGATTCTCGTCGCGCACCCGTAGGCGAGGGCCTGACTCCTCGCTACCACCAGGGAACGACACCGCGAACGTCGCGCGCGGTCTTGGGGGTCCATCCCACCACCGAACGTGGCGCGCGGTCTTTGGAGTCCACCCCACCACCGCGAACGTCGTGCGCGGCCTTGGGGGATCCATCCCACCACCGAACGTCGCGCGCGGTCTTTAGACCGCGCGGCAAGCGCGGCAAGGCCGCAGGGCATAGCCACCTTCGCCAAGAAAAAAAACGTCGGCAACTCATCCGTAGTGTGCATTTTCGACCGTTTCGGCGTTCTGCACTCACGCGAGGCAGATTGTGCCTGGTCATTTGCTCGACCCCGCAGAACGTGCCCACCGAATCCAGGGCGTGCTCGCACGCTGCAGCCTGACGTCAAGGTGTGCGGCGTTGGCGAGCCAGGCTCCGCCGTTTGACCAAAACCGAGCTCATGCGCTTCGGCCCGACATCCTCGCGCGGATCCGCCGGGGAGAAGAGCCCCACATCTTTCAGATCGCCTCGCTGAGCGTGCTGACGGGAACCCGGCTCGAAGATTGGCTGACGCTTTTTGGCTACGACCTCGACACCGTGCCGCGCTGGCAGATTGCGCTGCACGACGCACGCACCGTCCCCATCTCGTCGAGAGCCCATCCGTGTGACCTCGAGTGCTTTCGGCATGGCCCGCAGCGTGTCCCGGTACCGGCGCGCGCACGCCCCACCGAAGAAGTCGTCGGTGCCCTGTCGGCGCTAGAGATGCCACGGCCGCCAGACGACACCTTCCTGTACCTGAAGCTCGGCAGAGATGACCGCCTTCTGCCCTCCCGGTTCGTAGCGGGAAGCTATGTGTGCGTGGACACGAGCCAGGGCCTGACGTCCGATGCGGATCCCGAGCGGATTTACGTCGTGGAGCACCTGTATGGGCTGTCGGTGTGCCGGCTCGCCCGCGTCGGCTCTGACCGCATCCGGCTGCTGGGTGAGAGGCCGATGCCGTTTCCTTGTCTGTTCGTGCTTGGCACGCAGGCGGTCGTCCTGGGCACCGTGGCCTGCGAGTTGCAGCCGCTCGACCGGCGCGCAGACATGTCATCGCCCGAGCCGCCACGCTTGCTGGCGCGCCCTCGTCAACGATTGGTAAGTGTGCTGGCGGCCAATCTCCCCGTTCATCACTACGTTGCCGCTGCCCGTGAGCGCGTGGGTCTGAACTTGCGCGACGCGGCCCATCTCGCGAGCCAGATGGCAGCGGCGTTGGGACCCGCCTACGCCATGGCGCGAAGCACTTTGGAACACTACGAGACGGTCGACACCGTGCCGCACGACTTGGCCAAGCTCTTTACGTTGGCGAGCGTCTACGGACTCGACCTCCAACGCTATCTCTCGCTCGCCGGCATGCTCATGCCGCTCGGCACGCTGACACTCGACGACCGCGACCCGAGCGTCGAACACGCTCGGGCCAGCACGCCGCTGTACGGGGAGCTCCTTCGATGCCTCCGGTTGGCTCTTGGCAGGCCCGGGCTCGCGATCGACCAGCTCTATACGTTCGGCCGATGGGACCAGAGCGCGCATCCGCTCATCGAGGCGGGCGCCATTCTCGTGCTCGAACGTCGCCGGCGCCCTCCTGACCTGCGCTGCAGCCGATCCGCTCGCGACCACACGCCCGCGCTGCTGCTCGTGCAGGCGCCCGACGGCGGCTACGTCGTCGGCTACGCGCGGCAGCGCGGACGAGAGCTCACGCTCGAGCCCCCGCCGCTCGTGGCTGGTCCGGTGCACCGCCTCGAGATTGACGGGGTCTTCGTCGTCGGGCGGGTTCTGGCAGTGCTGCGCCGTGGGGCCGAGATCGCAGGTTTTCGGACAAGCGCGCAGGAAGGTCATTGTTACGAGCCCCCCGTTTTATCGAGCGAATTCTCGCTCGAGTGACAGGTTTTCGGACATTCAGGCAGATATGCTCCCATGACCGGCAGCGCGGGGCTATCGTTCCATTGTCTCGGGAGGTGCTCGATGGTTGAGGAGCGGCGGTGGCGGATTGCAGCGCACGCGCGTGGAAGTGCCACGCGGGATGGATTGGCCGTTCTCGACGTCAAGGGCGGGAGGGTCGTGACCGCCAATGCCGTTGCCGCGCGCATTTGGACCTTCGTGGGTGAGGGCTGCGGCCTGGCAGCCATTCTGAGCGCGATCAGCGCCGAGACGGGCGCCAGCAGGGACGAGATTCGGCAGGACATCACGGACTTCCTGAGGGATCTCGAACAGTGCGGCCTCATCGAGGCGCTGGAGCAGGCGCCCGAAGGAGGAAAGGGGACGTGATGCTCACCGTTTCAGCCTGGTTGGGGCTCGTGGTCTACGATCTCGCCAGCCTCGCGGGATTTGGCGTCATCCATAGGCTCGTCGTCGCGTTTCCGACACGAGGGCGTCCGCATCGCAGCGATATCATCACGCGCGTGTGTCATGCCGTGGATGAGGCGTGTGTCTGGTACGTCAAGCGTAGCTATTGCCTGCAGCGATCCGCGGTAACGACGTGTCTGCTGCGGTTGTGTGGTGTGCCAGCCACGCTGGTGATCGGCTATCGGCCGGTGCCCATCGATTCCCATGCCTGGGTCGAGGTGGACGGCCGCATCGTCAACGATCGCCCGCAGTATCAGAAGTTCTTTCTCGTGCTCGATCGGTTGTAGCACCGCGATGAGGGAGGAGCCATGAGCGCACAGGCAGGGGTGTTCTACACGGATCGACGCCCCATTCCACTCGAGGTCGTGGAGCGGATCGACACGGCGCTCGCGGACTTCGGTCCGGATGGTAGTGGATCGCGTCTCGAGCCAGGGCTGCTCATGCTCTCTCGCGCACTGCACATCACACCTGAGGACGAGCGCGAAGAGCAGCCGCTGGCCTCGCCTGCCGGCCGCCTGCTCACCTGGGATGGCCGACTGGACAACCGAGACGACCTGCTCTTGCAGTTTCACCGTGATCTGGGGATTGACGCCACCGACGGCGCGCTGGCGCTTGCGTCGTTCGAGCGCTGGGGCGTGGACGGGTTCGCTCGCCTCATCGGCGACTGGAGCCTCGCCCTCTGGGACGCGCCTGAGCGCCGGCTGGTCCTGGCCAGCGACTACATGGGCGTTCGCCCGCTCTATTACCGGCGGACGGCGGACCATGTGGCCTGGTCCAGCAGCCTCGGCGAGCTGGTGCTGCGCGAAGGCGTCAAGGACGACCTGGACGATGTGTTCGTCGTCGGGTTCCTGGTGGGCTTCGTGCCGGCAGACCGCACGCCGTATCTGCCGGTTCGCTCGGTGACACCGGCGCACGCGCTGTCGTTCTCGGCTGCAGGCGCCACGCGCCATCGTTTCTACGACTACCCAGTCAACACGATTCGGTACCGTCACCAGTGGGAATGCGAGGAGCACCTGCGGGAGGTGTTCTCGCAGGCAGTCGGCGCCCGTCTTCGATCCACGAGACCCGTCTGGGCCGAGCTGAGCGGCGGCCTGGACTCCTCGTCGGTAGTGTGCATGGCCGACCTTCTCGGCCGCTCTCGCGCGTCCGCGAAGACCGCGACTGCGATCCCGCCGGTCCTCCACACGTTGTCGTTCATTTCGAACGGCTCGCCCGAGGTGGACGAGCGCCGGTTCATCGCCGAAGTCGAGCGGCAATGTCTGTGCGAGAGCCACAGGCTGAATGCGGACGAACACGCAAGCCTCCATGACGAGCGGCGGCAATGGGTGACGCCCAGGCATCCTTCGGAGGTCTGGCTTGCTGGGTTGCTGCACGTGGTTTCTCAGGGTGGTCGAGCACTTCTGACGGGACAGGGTGGCGATCTTGTGATGGCCAATCAGGTGGACTGGAGTCACGCTCTTGTCGAGCTGCTACGGGACCGTCAGTTCATAGCTTTCCTCACAGAGGCGCATGCATGGGCTCTTGCCGCGAAGAAGCCAATATTTCACATCCTTTGGCGTTTACTCATCGCCGATTCGTTGGGGTCCGTACCTCGTGGTCGGTTTGTGCGCAATTCGTCAATAGACCCCCGCGTAATCCCTGGCCAGAATAGCCTCGCGTCCTTGGTCGCGAGCGGAGAAGCCCTCCACCGAGTGCTGCAGAGCGACGCCAACGAGCGGCGAGCCATCGATGACGTCCCGCCACTGCAACGACAGACCATTGCAGCGCTCCACCGGTTCGCCGTGGCTCGCGTCATGCAGACGCCAAGCGACCTGCCTGGGTTGGTGCTGACGCATCCATTCCTCGACCGGCGGTTGGTTCACTCAGCACTCGCCATGCCGCAGAGAGTCCTGAATCGACCCGCGCAGACACGCGCGCTGATGCGGCGTGCATTCACAGACCTTCTGCCTCCGGTCGTCCTCCACAGGTTTTCAAAAGGTTACGTCACCCCGTTTCATCAGCGAGTGGCGCTGGAGCAGCTCCGCGGGTTGAGGACGCCCGCGTGCGATTTGGAGGTGGTGCAAAGGGGATGGGTCTCCGCTGAGGGTGTTCGGCAGTTGAGTGAGTCC
>JBOGIN010001063.1:0-6815 GCA_050742275.1 Vicinamibacteraceae bacterium | reverse complement strand
CATCCCTCTGGGGCAGCGTGCCAACGGTTTTCTCATCGAGGCCAGGGTTGAGAACAAGTGGCAGCGGATCGGCTCCGGCACGACCATCGGCTACAAGCGGATCGTCACGGTGCCACTCACCACGACGCGGCAGGTTCGCGTGACGCTGGACCAGGCGAGAGCCTCTCCCACGTTGGCCGGTGTGAGCTTGCACCGGAGCCAGTAGCTTCACCGCGGGATGATCGAGATCCCGCCGCTGCGCTCCACGATCGCGTACTTGATCTGGTCCAGCCCCTCGATATTGGCGTGGATGCGGGCAGCCGCCTCGACATCGTCGAGCGAGATGCGCTCGCGGCGCATGCGGTCGTGATGGATGCGCCCGTTGTCGATAATGACCAGGGGGGTGCTATCCAGGATGCGATCCACCGCAGGATAGCGGTTCTTCAGCCCGGACAGGCACAGATCGATGAGCACCAGCGTCCCGACGACAATGGCGCTGCCAGTCACGGAGGCGTCGTTCCCGATCAACGCTTGCTGTGTCGCCTCGCTGATGATCAGCAGCCATACGAAATCGAACGTGGTGATCTGCGCCAGCGACCGCTTGCCCGAGATCCGAAAGATCACCAGCAACAGGGCGTACGTCGTCGTCGCTCGCAGGACGAGCTCCATGGCATACCTCCGTTCTCTTAGTCAGAAGTAAGAGAGCTGTGTGAACTCGACCGAGCCGGCGCCTACGAGACCCATCGAGCTCGACAGGCGGCCGACTCGACGCACGTGCAGCTCGAACCGCACGACTGACGTGCTCTTGCCAGGTGAGACGCGGAACACAAACGTCGTGCGCGGCTCATCGAGGACGACGCGCTCCGGCTCCGGCGTAATGCTGGTGATCGTGACCGCATCGAGGTAAGGGCGCAGAATCCACACGCGCAGCTCATCGGACGTCGAGCTCGCAAAGCGACTCTGCACTTCGAGCGCTGTTTCCGCCTCCTGCCGCACGAAGCGGTCATACTCCACCGCGAGCGTTCCGTCGGGCGCACGAGCCGACGCCTTGACCAGCGGCCCACTCCCGCCCAGAAGACCCGCCAGAGCCGCGGCAATGAACAGCGTGAGCAACACCCATCCGATGCGCTGCACGCGCCACTCGCGGCGTTGAAAGGTGACGTCCTGGCTGAAGCGCTGTTGACGCTCCATTGTCATGGTTCCCCTGTTTCTTGAATCCTGAATCCCGATCAAAGTTGCAGGATGATGCCGCGCGACGGTCTCCCGGTCGCGCGGGCGATCGCGTGGGCGTAGATCGTCACCTGGCGCCGATACTGTTCGAGCAATCCCTCCAGCTCCTGGTCCGTCTTGAAGTCGACGACCACCCATCCATCTTCGTCCTCGTAGGCGAGATCGACCACGCCTTCGACAATCACGCCCTCGTCTTCGACCAGGGCGATCGGTGTCTCCCGTCTGAGACGGCCGCGCGCGGCCGCTTCACGTGCGCGCTGCAACACAGGATGTCGGAGCGTGCTCGCGATGAGCGTCACCGCGGCGGCACGCTCCTTTGGCGTCGCGCCGAGAATGCGCGCCTGCTGATCGACGATCTCCCCCACATGGCCAGCTCCCGCCTCGATCGGGATCAGACCCAACACAGAGTGGATGAGCGCTCCAAATCGCGGGCCCCGGGGCCGCGCTCCATCGTCCGTGCCGGGCACGTGCTCGATTGCCACCTCGGGAACGGGGCCGACGTCAGACGCTTGCGACGCGCGCGCACGCACGGTCAATACGCGCGTCGATGGTGCGCTGGCCTGCTCCAACGCTTGCTGCTTCGACGAGCGCCACGCTTCGTACTCGCTCAGCGCCCGCGCGACGACCGGCTCCGGTGCGTTGCGCGCGATCAGCTCTTCGCGCCGCAGACCTGGTGCGGGCGGACGTTCGAGCTCGAGCACGCACGGGTCCCACCACACCACGTCGTAGTCTTCCGAAGAGGACTCAGACGGGCTGAAGACGTGGCGGCCGGGTCTCACGTTCCAGATGGGTGTGGCGCCGATATCCCGCGTGCGGACGCTGTCAGTGCCAAACGCCGGGCAATGAGGAGCAGGGAGCGCGTCTCGGCGGCGGTCGTCCTCCGGGTAGATGGCGGCGTTGAGCGGCGACAACCAGCCGCCGTCTCGCGGACCGTCACCGACAGCGGGCACCACGAGGAGATCGCGTGCGCGCGTGGCCGCCACATAGGCCACACGGACTGCCTCGGCCGCGTCGCGCAGCGCCTCCTCCTGCTCGTGCTCGCGCAGCTCCAGCGGCGCCCAGCCCGTGAGGCTCACGGCCGCTCGGACCGAGTGGCGGTCGATCCAACGGCTCGCGAAGCCACGCGAGAGCTTGCATCCTGGATCGGCCAACACGACGACCGGGAACTCCAGCCCCTTGGCCCGATGCGTGGTCATCAAGCGGACGCCGTCGCTCCCTGCTTCGAGCACAGGGGCTTCGGCAACGCGCGACCGCTCCGCCTCCTCACGCAGGGCCTCGACGAAGCCACGAAACGAGAAGCCGCCGGCCGCCTCGTACTGACGCGCGAGCTCCAGCACATGGTGCACGTTGGCGAGGGCTTGCTCGCCGGCAGGGCGTAGCGCCAGCGCGACATGCGCACGGGTGGCGTCGAGCAGCCGTGCGATGGTCTCCGCCACGGGCCGCGAGTTTCGACGTGTGTACAGCTCACCCAGGAGATCGAGCGCCATCACGATCGGCGCGAGATGCTCCGGCACCGGGCCGGTTGGGCGCTTGAATGGGTGGATACGCCGGGCGGTGCGCCGATATTCGAAGAGCAGCTCGTCCCGCATGCCAAACAGCATCCCGCGCAGGGTGCCGTAGATCGACAGCTCATCGTCCGGCCATTCGAGCGCCGTCAGCGCGGTGCGGACAGCTTCGATCTCCTCGCGATCGTGGAAGGACCTCCCCCCCACGAGCAAATGCGGAATGCCGCGCGACTCGAGCGCCTCCACGTACGGCCGCGTGATGTCGTCGAGACGACCGTCGAATCGGCGAACGTCGAAGCGTCGAAACAGCAGGCAGACGTGCCGCGCCGCCACCGTCGCGAGCTGGTCGGGCGCGTCGCGCTCGGTGATCGTCCACCCGCTGTCGTTGATCAGCCACGAGACGAACGCACCAATGGCTGGAGGAAGCGACTGCTCGATGGCACGCTCGGTCACGGTTCGGCCGTCGCGCCCGCCATACGGATCCGGCACCGGAAGCGCAACGACCGCCGGTTGCGATCCCTCGTCCGCACGCGAGGCGGAGAGGGGGACGTAGTCCGCCTGCAACGAGACGTCATCGGCGCGCATCCACGGCTGGAACGCCGCGTTGACGAAGCGCTGCAGGCGTGGCGCGGACCGAAAGTTCGTCGTCAGCACCGGGCATGCGGCGCCTGCTCGCCGAAGCTGCTCGCGCACGTCTTGGTACACGCCGACGTCCGCACGCCTGAAGCGATAAATCGACTGTTTGGGGTCGCCAACGATGAACAGCTTACCCGCTTCCGGGAGCACGGCACGCCAGTCCCGCTGCTCGGGATCGTTGGCCGAGATCAGGAGCAGGAGTTCCGCCTGGAGCGGATCCGTATCCTGGAACTCGTCGACGAAGACGTGGGTGAACCGCCGCTGGAAGGCGCGGCGCACCTCCGCATGATCCCGGACGAGATCGCGCGCACACAGCAGGAGATCGAGAAAATCGAGGACGCCGAGCCGCATCTTTGCCGCCCGGTAGTGATCGAGGGGCTCCCGCAGCTCTTCTTGGAGAAGCGCCGCGAGGTGGGCGTCCGCGGCGTGAGCAAAGGCCTCGAGTGCGCTCCGCAAGGTCTCGTGCGCCGAGAGCACCTCCGCACGCGGCAGCCCCTGCCGATAGGGCGCGGTCTTCCGACCGGTCCGCGGACGACGGAAGTCAGCGCTCCGCGCCAGGCCGACCAGCCGGCCCTCGAGGCCATCGTAGTCTCGAGGATGTACGCGCTCGGCGAGCGACACGTCGCGCGCCAGGCGATGCGCGGCCTGAATGCTCGAGAAGAACGAGTCGCCTGGATCCGCCGGATCGCGCGTGAGCGCCACGAACGCGTCCAGCGTGGCGACCAAGTGGTCGATGGCGGTCTCGCGGTCGAATCGATCGCGCCGCCACGGGGCGGGAAAGTCGCGCCATTGCACGAGCGTCCAGCCGGCGCGCTCGAGGCGCGTGATCGGACCTTCCTCGTCGTAGCTTCGCCGGCGCAAGGCCCGACGGACACCTTCCGGTGGATCCTCGAGGGTTCGCGGCAGCCAGAGTCGAAACGCCTCTCGGAACAGCCCATCGGCTTCATCTTCGGTCAGCGTACGAAACTGCGGATCGACGCCGGCCTCCACCGGACGCTCGCGCAGGAGGTCCGCGCAGAAGCCGTGAATGGTGCTCACGTGCGCCTGCTCCAAACGCGCAAGCGCCTCGTCCAAGGTTCGCGTCGAGCGCCTCTCTCGCTGCCTTGCCTGTTCCAGTCCAGCGCGCAGCCGCAGCTTCAGTTCGCCCGCCGCCTTTTCGGTGAACGTCACGGCCACGATCCCATCGACGTCGGCGCGGCCTGAGGCGATGACATTGACGATGCGGTCGACGAGAACCGTGGTCTTGCCCGTCCCCGCGGCCGCTTCGACGGCCATCGTCTCGTCGAGCAATGTGCGGATGCGCTCGCGATCTTCGGCGTCGGCAAGAACGGGTGAGGAGCGGCTTCGAATGGGCATCTTCGTGGTCCCTAGCGCATCCGCCGCAGCGCCAGTAGATCACCCACCGCCGATGCTTCCGAGCGGTCCTTCCGGAGGAAGCGCTGCTCCTCGGAGGGGCCGCAGACCGGCCGAAAATCGCACCAGCGGCATGCCTTTTCGCGCGGTGCGGCTGGAAACGTGCCCCGCTCGACCGCGCGGTCGATGATCTCGAGCACCTCGACGCCTGCGCGCCGCACCTCGTCCGTGAGCGTCAACGCGTGCGTCGAAAAGCCTCCTTGCGCCGTCGCGAAGAAGAGGCGCGACTCGAGAACGCGCTGCTGCAGCACCTGTTCGATTACCGTCCCGTACACGACCGGTTGCAACGTGGCGCCGCCGCCGACGACGAGCCAGGTCGACGCGGGGCTCTTCCCTGTCTTGTGATCGGTGACGCGCAGCCCTGCGGAGCCCACGCGCTGCTCGATGAGATCGACGGCGCCGCGCATCAAGAACCGCTGATTCAGGGAGACCGGCTCCCGAACGCTGGCCGCATCGTGCTCACGATCGAGCGGCAGTCCGAAGCTTAGCTCGAAGTACGCCGGCTCCCACGTGCCGGCAGACTCGATGAGCATCGCGAGCCAGGTGCGCAGGTCGAGGCGGAGGTGCTCCACTTCGTCCTGCCACACGCGCGTGATTGCCGGCGCCAGCCGATCGCGGTAGCGATCGGCGACCTCGGCCAACGTCTTGTCGAGCAGCTCGCGGGCCGCGTCGGCTCGCTCCTCTGAGAGCGGGAGGAGCCCGCCCGCCTTCAGCGCACGTAAGACGTCGCGCTGCACCTCGTGGAAGAGCGCGCCGCGCGTCAGTGGATCAAGACGCTCCAGCGGCTGCGGCAGGGCGAACGGCTCGAAGCGGTGGATGGCGCCCAGCAGAAACTGATACGGACAGGTCGAGTATCGCTGCAGCGCCGACACCGAGTACGGCCGCGCGCCAAGACGCTCCGATTCGAGGAGCGTCAGCACACGGGACGGAGAGACCAAGCCGTCATACTGCGACCAGGTACGTTTCCAGCGCGCCCAACGCATGCGCAGCGATTCGGCGAGCCACGGATTCAGGGCGAGCAGGTAATGTGCGCGGCCGCGCAGCGCCTCCCGATCCCCGCCGGGCGTGAGCAACGGGCGCAGCACCGCGAGGTCGTGCTCCGCATCGTCGATGGCCTGCCCCGAATCCTCCGGCGCCGGCCACACCAGCCAAGCCGCCGAGGCGGTGGCAATATCGCGCTCGAGCTGCTCGTAGTCGGGTACCTGCCCCGTCAGCGCGCGAACCAGGTCAAGCGCATAGAATGACGGCACACGCGGTCGCGACTGCGCCAAGTCGAGTCGGGGATACGAAACATAGAGCCGCTCGCGGGCGGCGCCAACGCTCAATTGCAGGAGCAGCCGCTCTGCATGGACGCGGTCGTCTTGCGTCTCGAGCCCCGGATCCAGATCGCGTCTGAAAACGTCGAGCAGCAACGGATCCTCTCGCGGCTTCTGCGGGAAGATCCGCTCGGCCAGGCCGATCACGAACACCACCCGGAAGGATCGGCCGCGCAGCTGCCCCGGCGTGCAGACGAACACCCGGCCGTAGCGGTGCTTGGGAGGCTCACGGTCGATGGCAGTCAGATGGGGCGACAGCACGGCACGGACCTCGTCGAGGGAGACCGGTCCGACCGCCGCCATCGGCCTCAGCTCTGCCAGGACCTCCAGCACCCGCAGAGGATGGCGCAGGACGCGCGGCGCGAGCGCGGCAAGACGATCGAGCCAGTCACCCCAGCGCGCCTCCTCCGGTAACCGCGCGAGCGCACGGACGATGGGCAGTGCGAACCGTTGCAGCGCATCGAGCTGCTCGCGATCGCGGCGGAGGGCCGCAGCGCGTGCAGAATCGCCTTCGTTGGCCGTCTCCTCGACCAATCGGATCTCGATCTCTTCGGCAAGGCCCGCGAGACGACGCTCCCAACGGTCGGCGCCGCCGATCACCGATGATTCGACGATGAGCGCTTCCCAATGACGCGGAGCGCGCAGGGTACCGGCCCATTCGGAGGGTTCGTGATCAGCACCTTCAGTACCGGTCGGTGACGCGGGGTCTAAAGACCCCGCGCTACGTGACTCCGCG
>JBOGIN010001062.1:0-4059 GCA_050742275.1 Vicinamibacteraceae bacterium | reverse complement strand
GGGACGCGCAGCGGCCCGACGCTGGAGCCACCGCATGCCGGACTATCGGAACGATCCCAGCATCAAGGATGACGCGGATGTGTGGCGGCGAATCAATCCGAAATGGGTCAAACACGATCCCGCACAGGGGCGGCTCCGTCCGAGTTCCCAAGCGTTCCAAGACAGCACCGACGGGACACCTTTATCCGTGCTGCTAGCCGCTGACTTGCCGGGGCCGCACGCCGCGCTGGAAGGGCACGAGGGTTACTACCTTGCCGCGTTGAGCGTTGGCTTCGTCCGTAGCCTTGGGTTTGTAGTTACCCGTCACCCTATCCGAGACCAGGACCCGCCGGGCCACGCATGGATCGTCGGAAGGAAGACCTCGCGTTTTCGCACGGAGCTGGCTCGTCACGCCACGTGGGTGGTTGGGCCGTGAGTCGATCGGGGTGTGGGAGGAATCAGTGCAAGTGGGTCCCCCTCCCCCAGGGCGGCGGCGGTATTCCGGGGTGTAACGCTCAGTGTAACAAACCGGGTCGGAAACAGCCGGCGCAGCCTGGCCGTTCTCGACCCAGCCTTCGACAGCATCGCGTGCGGCCCGCTGGGAAATTGAGAACAGGTCGGCAACATCACGCGACCGGATCTCACTGCGATCGGTGAAAAGGGTGAGTACCCGGCGAGCACGCGGTTCCAAGTGCACGGACGGCATCCGGCTCAGGTGCTAATGCAGGTACGTGCCCAGAGACGCGAAGGGCCTCAGCGCAGCATCGGAGAACACTCTTGCGACGCCCCGTGTGAAGTATTCGACCCACGACGTCAGATCCACCTCAGCTCGGCCCTCGTAATAATTGTGGTTCGGGTGAGTCGCAAGCTGGCGGTAGTATTCGGCGAGGTCGCGAGCGTGATATTCTTCGAGGGAGAAGAAGCCGCGTAGCCCGAGGCCTGCTCGATGGAGGATCAGTGTAGCGAGCAGACGCGCCGTCCGCCCGTTGCCGTCCATGAAGGGGTGAATCGTGACGAATTGGTAGTGCGCGAGCGCGGCTGCGATCGGCGTTGGAGGTCGGCCGCACGGTTCGCTTGAACGCCTCGCTCTGTGCTCGGCATCCGGCTTCGGGCCGTCCAGCGCGGGCCCAGCGATCAGAAGCCGAGGGCCGCGGCGCGTGCCTGCCGCGATCTCGGCTCGCCACCGGAGCAACTGGTCGACATCGCCGCCGCAATCACGGGCAACCGTGATGCCATGGGCAGAGAGCCTGTCGAGGTGGTCGGCGAGCCCGGCAGAGAGATGTACGTGTGCATCGGCAAGGCCGTGAATGCCAGATCGAGGCAAATCACGCGCACCGCACGACGCGCAGAATGTCAGCGCTACGACCGGCAGGCAGCGTGCGATCAATGGAATCAGCTCCGAGTCAACGGTAGCTTTCTAACGCCTCGCCGCTCACCTGCGGGCGCCGCAGGCGACCGTCAGGTGCAGCGGCTTGTTATGCCGCAGATCTGGCATCCGAACGTTGTCAACCCGGTTCCCAGCTCACGAAGAGCAAGCTGCTCTCCCCTCGAAGTACACCAAAGTACACATGCGCGAGATCGCCCAGGATGTGAATCGCGATTCCTGGAAGGATTGTCCCCGTTCGTCGCGCGAGTATGCCGTACAGGGTTGGCGCGGACACGATCTATCATTGCAGTTGGTCGGGCTCGATGAACATTGCCGACGAGATTGCGGCGACGCGGTTCTGGGTGTTTGGCCATAGCGACTTGTGACTACCGCTTATGTGTCGGCTGCGAGAGCGGCGCTTGGGTCTGCGCGCGCGGTGCGCAGTGCGGCGATCCAGCCGGCGAGCGCCGTCAGGGCGAGGAGTGCGGCGGCGACGGCGGCGAGCTCCACCGGCGGAATATAATCGATGGGCTCGAGGAGGCGGTGGTGATTGAACCACCACACCCATTCCAGCGTAGCGAACTCGACGTCTTCGTGACTGCGCCGGGGTCCGCGGTGCCGAATCACTTCCGTCTTGAACAGGCCGATCACCGACTCGGCCAGCGCGTTGTCGTACGAATCGCCCCGGCTCCCGACCGAGGGTTCGATGCCGGCTTCGGCGAGTCGCTCGGTGTGGCGGATCGACAGGTACTGCACGCCACGGCGCTATCGTACCGTGATTCGGCGGGTTAGTGTGTGTACTTGTGTGATCCCGGAGTCTCGTCTTATCGGCGGCCTTGCGGAGGACAACCGGATGGTCGATTTCTGCCCCCATTGCGTGGCGCCCGTCGTCCGTGACCAGACCGGCGATGCGGACGCGGGGATGTTCGGCCGGCTGTTTCCCGATCTCCCGCCACTCCGCCTCGATCCCGACGTCGATCTCGTTCTCGGCGGCGCAGGTGGGCCCATGGACGCGGGCAGCGCGGCGCCGCTAGCGAATGGCGCGTCCGATAACCCGCGCATTCCCGCGGGCTGGACCTTCTTCGGTCAGATCCTGGCACACGATCTGACTCACGACCGCGCGCCGCTCAGGGAGAGTCAGGAGGTGCGCGGCCTGCGCAACTTCCGCAGCCCTCGCCTCGACCTGGAAGCCATCTACGGCGCCGGCCCGATAGGCCAGCCGTACCTCTACCAGCGCGCCGATGGCGACAAGCTCTTGCTCGGTCGCAATGACGGGGGTGAGTCCCACGATCTGCCCCGGAACGTCGAGGGCCTGGCGATCGTGGCCGACGCCCGCGACGATACCTACCTGTTCATCTCGCAGCTCCACCTGGCGCTCCTCAAACTGCACAACCTGCTGGTCGACGAGGTGCGCGCCACCGGAACACCGTCAGGGGACGTGTTCGCGGAGGCGCAACGACTTGCGCGCTGGCACTACCAGTGGCTTATCCTCAACGAGTACCTGCCGCTCAGCGTCGGGGACGACGTCGTTCAGGATGTGCTGCGCGAGGAGCCGCGCGTTTTACCGGCCGGGCACGCGGCCGTACGTGCCGGTCGAGTTTTCGGCCGCGGCGTTCCGCTTCGGCCACGCTCAGGTCCGCACGCTCTACGATGTGAACGACGCGATGCGCGGTGTTCCCATCTTCCCCGACCTCGTCGGCCAACGTCCCGTCCCCGCGACGTACCGTCCCAACTGGCGACGTTTCTTTCACGTGTCGGGCGCCACCGCGCCCCAGGCGAGCAAGCGCCTCGATACTGCCTACTGCGCCGCGCTCATGCACCTGCCCTACCAGCTGACGGGCGAGCTCGAACGCGCCGAGCACGCGACCCTCGCCTATCGCGATCTTCAGCGCGGAGCCGCCATGGAGCTGCCGTCTGGCGAGGATATCGCACGCGCGATGGGCGCCGTGCCCCTCGATCGAGACACGCTCGGTCTTCCGCCCGGTGTCTGCTCTCATGGCACGCCACTCACCTACTACGTGCTGCGTGAGGCGGAGGTCGAGACCGGCGGCCAGCACCTCGGGCGAGTAGGCGGACGCCTGGTCGCGGAAGTGATCGTCGGTCTGCTACGCGCGGATCCGACATCCTACCTGTCCGGGTCGCCGGACTGGCGACCCACGTTGCCGGCCATGGCGGACGATTCATTCACTATGGCCGATCTGCTGGCCGCAACCGGCGAACCGTAGTCTCGAGAGTGGTGCGGGCCTGTCCGAATCGAATTGCCCGAAAGGTAAACCTGGGGCCCTGACACGGCCGCCGGCGGTGCGAGGCTCACCATAAGTTAGAAGCAAATCTGGACGCGTGCGCGTCAAGCTGGCCCTACCGCCTTCCCGAGCCTGAACCGAGCAATTAGCTTGGTTCAGGATATAGATTAAGTTGAACTAACGCTCCATCAAAGTTCAGGATGCGCGGACGACTCGTGAGTCGCGTGTGGCAACACGACCCAACCCTCTACGCACCGCCGAGGTATCGTCGGGCATGCAGGTACGAGGCGTTCGTTCCGGAGCCACTCGGGGGAGGCGAGTTCAGCCTGGATGCGCGTCTCGCCGGCGTCATCTCGGACGCCGAAAACGCGATCCGAGAGATGAACGCAGTTGCTCAGCCGGGCCTCGCGCCACTCGCCAGGTTGCTGCTTCGCACGGAATCGATCGCGTCGTCCAAGGTAGAGGGGATGC
>JBOGIN010001061.1:0-2499 GCA_050742275.1 Vicinamibacteraceae bacterium | reverse complement strand
CCCCGGGGGCGTCGCTGCGGCGGCTGGCATCTCCCCTGGCGACATCCTCGTTGCCGTCGGAGAACAGGAGCTGATTCCGCCGGCGTCGGTCCCCTTCCAGCTCGGCGAGTCGTACACATTGACGATCCGGAAAGCCGACGGGTCAACGAGCAGGCCGACACTCGCGATCCCCGGCTCGCACGAGAAGAAGCGGCCCATCGTCGTGCCCGATCAAGTCGTGAGCGCGCGCAAGCTCGATTCCGGCATCGGCTACCTTCGCGTCAGCATGTTCCCAGGCGTGCTCGGCATGGATGTCGCGCGCGACATGAGCCGGGCCATCTCCGACCTGGCGTGCTCGCGTCTCGTCATCGACCTGAGAGGCAACACAGGCGGTGGCATCGGTTGCCTGCGGCTCATGAGCCACATGTGTCCTGACCGGCGCGGAGTCGGCTACAGCATGAGTCGGTCGGTGGCACGCAAAGGGTTCACGAAGGAACGCCTGCCCCAATTCGACCGCATCCCATCGTCAAAGCTGGAGGTCATTCCGCTGTTTTTCCGATTCGCCGGTTCCGGCAGGTCTGTCGCGGTCTTCACGGAGGCGCTCGGGAGCCGGGCGCACCATGGACATGTGGTATTGCTGGTCAACGAGCACTCCGCGAGCGCTGCGGAAATGGTCGCGGCGTTTGCGTCGGAGTATCGCCTAGCGAGGCTCGTCGGCATGAAAACCGCCGGGCGGCTCGTTGCGACCAGCGCGTTCAAGGTTGGGTTCGGGTATCGCGTGGTGCTGCCGGTAGCTGCGTACTACACGTGGCAGGGGAACAACCTGGAAGGACGCGGGATCGTGCCCGACGTCGAAGAACCTGTCTCAATGGAGGCGCTCTGGAACGGGCGCGACAATCAGCTGACGCGCGCGCTGGAGCAGCTCGGCTGAATGCTCCCTGGCATGAGCGCAATACGCTGATTACGTTTGCGAATGCCCAAGGAAAGTCTTAACGAGATCCTTGGCCGCCACGTCCACGGTAATCTCTGGCCCGCCGCTCATTTGCAGCTTCGATGAGTCGTCACGGCTCCGGCGAATCCGGAAAACGCTGGGCTTGTCATTGTCCGGTCCTGGCTTCCACACCATCCGAACGTTCCCAATGATCTCTCCGTCTCCGTCGTCGTATTCGAAATGATTGCCGTTCCGTTCAAAGCAGAAGGTATGGACGGAGTTGTGAATTAAACGGAGGGCCGCACTCCTCCGTTGCTGGTCGAATTGAACCAGAAGCGCCTCGAACAGGGCGTGCCGAAGTTCTTCGTTCGTCCGCATCGTCGGTCGTTCCGTCGTTGCCGGACCCGCATTACTTCTTCTCGGGTGTTCGAACCTCGCTGGACACTTTAAATCCGGGCATTTGTGGACGTTCAAACGGGCCATCTCCGCGTAGCGGCCCGAGACGGGATTAAGGTTGGTAGTGTGATCTTTGACAAGACCGGGCGAGCCGCTGTCCCGACACGACTTTGGGTCCCTGGCGCTCCCCACCGTCTTGCAACACGTGTAAGGGCACCCAGAATGATTGATGCGACCGCAAAGAGGGAGCTGATAACCGCTCGCATCGTCGTCATCGAGCCTCCAACGCGCGAAAATCGGCCGACGGACCTCACCGCTTCTTCGCCGCTTTCCGCTTCGTCTCAAGGTCTATATCACGCTCTCCCCTGGTGGCGGATTGCCGTGCCGCTTCGTGCGCCAGCTGGGGTGGACCAGGTTCAGCAGTGCGCGTGGTGCAGCAGTCGATGGAGCAGTGCGGTGACTGCCGCGGTGTCGCCGGGGAGCTTGCCCCAGTCGTCCACGGGCAGATTTGAAGTCAGCAGCTTCGAAGCGCGCTCATACCGTCGCATGATCAGCTCGGGGAGGTCCGCGGCGGCGGTATGGGCGAGCTTCCGCATGCCGAGGTAGTCGATGATCAGCAACGGCACCGTCGCGAGCTCTGCCAGGGCACTCCTTGCGCGTCCCGGTGAGGGTGGCGTCCGTGAACTCCTCCAGGGATCCTGGTGAGCGCCGTTAGGTATAGATGGCCCGGAATGGGATTGCCGATCGTTCGCGGCGGCTTGCCGCCCGGGCGATAGATCAACAGAACGTTGAGCTCCGATTGGACAATGCCGCCGTGCCCAGACTAGGAGCTCCGGCTCGATCAACTCACGGAACGGCAGCGTGGTTGCTTCCGGAGAGCGGAGAACCCCACGCGTCCATGGACGCCGGGGGAGGCACCTCTACCGCCGCGCCGGTCAGGACCGACAAGGCGACCGCCTCGCAGAACTCCGTGTATCGGAGGCCGTCCTCGAAGCGGGGCGTGACCGCGCCACCGGACCCGATGGCCTGAATGAACTGCTCGTCCGTATCCTGCACGCCCTCCTCGTCGGGCGGTATCGCGATCGGCACGAGATCAGCGCCCTCCAGCCCGCCAAGGATCTGCTCGGCGAAGAAGCGATACATCAGAGCGCCTCTCTCGCCATGGATCTCGATGGAGTGCCCAGGGCCCCAGG
>JBOGIN010001060.1:0-9319 GCA_050742275.1 Vicinamibacteraceae bacterium | reverse complement strand
CGGCAGACCGCTGCCTTCCAGATGCTTGCGAGCTACGCGCGGCAGTGGCGACACATCGCGGGAGGGTGGCAGCCGAGCGATCCAGCGGCGTTCATTCAGCCAGACGCGTTTCCAAACGACCGAGGAATCGGAAGCACCGGCCTCTTCACCTTTCCGACACGAGACGCCCTCGACAGCTTGTCTGGCAGCAGTATGATCGACGGTGACAATAGGTGGCAGGACCACGCCGTCCATGTTGGCCTGTCATGGAACGCGCCTTTCGGCATCCTGGCGGGTGGAACTTATACATGGCAATCCGGCTATTGGTCCGGTCCAATTGTGACGCGCATCGACGCACCAGACCCACGCTTTGGCGCGCCGACCGTCGAATTGTCAAATGGGCGTGTGGTTGAGAATCCCTTGGCCACCACCATCCGTTTCGCGCATCCTACGCGCGGGGAAGGCCAGCTTCGTACGCCGCAGTATCACGCAGTGTCGCTTCGCGCGGGACGCTCGTTCGAGCTCGGAACCGTTCGCCTCGATGCGTTCGTGGACGTGTTGAACGTCACCAACGCAGGCGAACAGCTCTTTTTTGCCAGTGGAGCGAATCAGTTCTACAGTCCTACTTTCGGCGGCTTGACCAGCCGCCAGCCGCCACGTTCCGCGCAGGTGACACTACGGGTTGGCTTCTAGCTCCAGCAAGGTCCCATCTCCCCTTCGCTCGCGAGTCGAAGGGGAGACAGGTGCTACGGCGGCGGGCCTCTAGTCGTCAAGACCCGCGAAGGACGGCAGATCGCTATCGAGCTGGGGCTCAACGCCGCCGTCAGGCGTACCCGTCGGCCGGATCTCGAGCACCAACCCCAGCGCTGAACCAACCGCAATTAGCTCAGGCTTCTCGTACTGCATGGCTTTTCACCTCCTTTCGTTTTGGAATTATCGGCGCCGCCGACACTGTGTGGGTTGGAGGCGTGCTCCCGTGAGCACCGTGAGCCTTCAACCACGATTCGACGTTCAATGCGGAAAGCATGAGGCTGAGCGTTTCTCGCCGTCCCTCCCTGAATGAGCTCACCAAGTCGGCCAATTTGGATTCCGCCAGCCATCCGCCCCGAACCAGCTCCAACTCCGCTATGTGATGGCGCATCTCTTCGATGCGTGGCCGGAACACTCTCATGAGGGGTGGTGACGCGTAGCCTTTCGACCGGCGGTTCAGCACGGAGGCAGGAAGCAAACCAACGAGCGCTCGGCGCATGAGGTCACGCGTGTGGCCAGGTCGGTTCAGCCGCCGTTGGGGAATCGCAAGCGTCGTTTCGACTAGACGCCGGTCAAGAAGGGGATGCGTAATGCAACCCCAGGTAACTCGCTTGGCGTCTGCCCGTGGCGCGCAATGGCGTAACGGCGCAGTGTTGCGAGCGTTTCTCGCACGGTGTATGGGAGTCGTTCGATTTCGGCACTCTCCACGGCCCTGCGTTTGGAGAGGACATCCACACCTTCCCGCCAGGATGGGTGAGCAGGATCGTTGTACATGTCGATGAGCCAACGACAACGGTCGTCTCGCCAGCACCGGTGCTCACGGAACCGGAGGCGAAGTACGTGCGGCAGCAACGCAAACGTTTGTCGCGCCAGCAGCTCCAGCGCTGGCAACTTAGCGGCAACGGCCCAGTCATGGACCTCCTCGATGAACCCGATCGGGCGCCAGGCTTGAAGGAGCTCGACTGCGGAGTGACTCCAATCCGAGGTCGCAGCAAGGAGGAAGGTCGCCACCTTTGCCGGTTAGGAGGACACGACCGCCCTGTTGCCGAATGTGACGAAGCTGCCAGAGCCTGGCGCCATTCGGATGGTAAGGTGTTACCCATCCATCGGTCTCGTCGATGAGGGTAAACGTGGAATCTTCGTCCACGTGTTCACCCCGGCACCCACATTGCTGCTCGACCGCGGTGATGAACCTCCGGTCGTCGTCTTCCGGTGATCCGCCGGAGAAGAAAGAGAACGAACGCAGTCCGATGGGATCGACGTGACCGCGCTTCAGCAGCCAGTCGGCCATACACACGACCGACGAGGAGTCCAATCCGCCGCTCAAGTCGAGCCAGACGGGTTGCGTCGACCGCAGGCGCGCCGCCACGGCCTTTGCGAAGACCTCACGGAGCAGCTCCTCGTAGTCGGCATCCGACCGAAGCCGAATCGTGTTGATGCGGTAGTCGTAGAAGCGGCGATTCGTGCAAGCGCCGTCGCTCCCAAATCCCACGGCGTGGGCAGGAACGACGGAACGAACGGGCCTGTATGGCGTGTACCCTGCGGGAACGAAATTGGCCAGGTAACCGAGAATGAAGACGTCGTCGAGGTCTTCTCGAACGCCCTCGCGTAGCACTAACTCACCAAGACTGCTGGACCATGCCAGGTGATCTGCCGCCGCGCGGTAATAGAGCGGCCGCGTGCCGAGATAGTCGCTCGCGAGCCACAACCGGCGCTCCGGAGCCTGCCAGAACGCCAGGCTCCAGTCGCCGACGAGACGGGAGACGCCCTCGATGCCCCATCGCTCGAGGGCTTTCAGTGCCAAGACGGCGTCCGCGGGGCACTCGCGGAGCTCGTGGTGAAACTGCAGCAGTAAATCGTCCCGGTTATCGAGCCTGCCGTCCCACGTCAGCACGCAACCAGACGACGAAACGATCGGCTGCAGTTCCTGCCCATCCTCCGGTGTGACATGCAACGCGCGATGGACGAGCACCAGACCGTCCTCGGTCCATGCGCCGGCGCCGTCGGGCCCGAATGAATGGAGGTAAGCATCCAGCGCCTCGCGGATCTTGGGATCCATCGGTCGCCGATCGAAGTAGAAGACCCCAGCGAATGCGCTCAAGACCGACCTCCCTACGAGCAAGTTTTCGAGACAAGGAAAAAGATAGGCCGAAGCGGACGCCCCGTGGAGCACGCCTGACAAAATGTCCGAAAACCTGTCATTCGCGCGACATTTCGCCAATAAAAACGGCATGTCGTCACGACGACATGCGTGCGCGTTTGTCCGAAGATCTGCGATCTTGGTTCCCGACTTGCCTCCGGCCTCGGCGCAAACGCCGCCACTGCAGAGCTTCCGCGCTCACGGGCAGCGACATTTCCGGGGAGGTGAGCAACGTTATCGTTGTGAACTACAGAGCAAGAACGGGCGCGGGCTGGCTCCACAACCAGATCACCAGCCCGATGACGAGCAAGATGGGTAGGAAGACGAGCAGAAGCAGGACGCCGATGGCGCACCACACGAAGACGTAATCGCTCCGTGACGGTGACACGCCAACCGAGCCGTGGCGCTCCAGTAGCGCGAGGTTCCAGCGGTTCGCGCGCCAGAACACATCGGCGATGTTGCCGGCGAGAGGGAACAGGCCCAGGAGCGCGTCGACGCCGGCGTGGACGACCATGCGCGCCAACACCACCTTGGGCACGCCCATCCCGAGTCCTTGAAGAACAAGCGCTATCGCGAAGATGGGGCTGGTGACCTCGCCAATCCCGGGAATCAAGCCGACGAGTGGGTCGATCCCGAATCGGATGTTCGTGCCGGGGATGCGGAAGACATCGTCGAGCAACCGCGCCCACCGGCGCAGGAGGTCGAAGGTTGCTGCGTTCGAGGTCACGGCCGGCACATCGACATTCTAGCCGGCCGCGGCCTCCGGCCGCCCCTGTTCCGTTTCCCGAGTCCCCGTTTCCTGAATCCCGTTCCCGTTTCTGCTCTTTCCGCGACCTGTGGCACAATCGTCGGCTTGATGAAGGTCTGGCCAGGCAAACCGTATCCCCTTGGAGCAACGTGGGACGGCAGCGGCGTCAACTTCGCATTGTTCTCGGAGCACGCAACGTCCGTCGAGCTCTGCCTCTTCGATTCACCATATGCGGCGCGCGAGTCGACGCGCATTTCACTGACGGAACGAACGGACCTCGTCTGGCACGGGTACCTGCCCGAGGTTGGTCCGGGCCAGCTGTACGCCTATCGCGTGTACGGGCCGTGGGAGCCGGGGAACGGGCATCGCTTCAATCCGCAGAAGCTCGTCCTGGACCCCTACGCCAAGGCCATCGGGCGCACCTTGCGCTGGCACGAGTCGCTGTTCGACTACCAGAACGGCAACCTCGACACGATGGACGAGCAAGACAGCGCCCCCTACGCCCCGTTGTCAGCCGTCGTCGACTCGGCGTTCACCTGGGGCGAGGACCGGCCCATCCGGCGGCCATGGCACGAGACGGTCATCTACGAGCTGCACGTCCGCGGCTTCACGAAGCTGCAGCCGAACGTGCCCGAAGAGCTGCGCGGCACGTATCTCGGCTTGGCGTCGGATGCCATCATCTCGCACCTGGTGTCGCTCGGCATCACCGCCGTCGAGCTGATGCCAGTGCACCACCATCTCGACGACTGGCATCTCATCAAGAACGGCCTGTCGAACTACTGGGGCTACAACACCCTCGCGTACTTCGCGCCCGACCTGCGCTTCTCGCTCGCCCGCCGCGCTCTCGACTCGGTGCGCGAGTTCAAGATGATGGTGCGGGCGCTCCACCGTGCCGGCCTCGAGGTCATCCTCGACGTCGTCTACAACCACACGGCGGAGGGGAATCACCTCGGTCCGACCGTGTCGCTGCGCGGGATCGACAACAAGTCGTACTATCGCCTCTCGCCTGAGGATGCGCGGTTCTACGAAGACTTCACCGGCACAGGCAATACACTGAACATGATGAGCCCCCGCGTGCTGCAGCTCATCATGGACAGCCTTCGCTACTGGGTGCTCGAGATGCACGTCGACGGGTTCCGCTTCGACCTGGCAAGCGCGCTGGCGCGTGAGCTGCACGCGGTCGACAAGCTGGGGTCGTTCTTCGACATCATTCACCAGGATCCCGTGCTGTCACAGGTAAAGCTGATTGCCGAGCCGTGGGATCTCGGCGAGGGGGGGTATCAGGTGGGCAACTTCCCGCCCGGCTGGACGGAGTGGAACGGCAAGTACCGCGACTCGGTCCGCAGTTTCTGGCGGGGCGACGGCGGCGCCGTGTCGGACTTCGCCACACGCTTGGCCGGGAGCAGCGACCTCTACGAGCTGACAGGACGCTGGCCCTTCGCTAGCATCAACTTCGTCACGTGCCACGACGGCTTCACGCTCAAGGACCTGGTGAGCTACGAGCGGAAGCACAACGAGGCCAACGGCGAGGAGAACCGCGACGGAGAGAATCACAATCTGAGCATGAACTTCGGCGTCGAAGGCCCGACCAAGGATCCGAAGGTGCGCGCCGTTCGCGCCAAGCACACGCGCAACTTCCTCGCGACGCTCCTGCTCTCGCAAGGCGTCCCCATGATCTGCGCCGGCGACGAATTTGGACGCACGCAGCAGGGCAACAACAACGCGTACTGTCAGGACAACGAGATAAGCTGGGTGGACTGGACGCTGGACGACGAGCGCAAGGGCCTGCTGACGTTCACGCGTCACCTGGTTCGGCTGCGTCGTAAGCATCCGGTGCTCCGCCGGCGGCGGTTCTTCCAGGGCCGGCCGATCCGCGGGGAGGGCGTCAAGGATCTCACCTGGTATCACCGCTCCGGCGTCGAGATGACCGACGAGATGTGGGAGGAGCCGCAGGTTCGCTCCCTGAGCATGCGGCTCGAGGGCAACGAGATGTTGGAAGTGACCGATCGCGGCGAGCCTGTCGTGGACGACACGCTCCTGATCCTCCTGAACGCGAACGAGGGTCCGATCGACTTCGTGCTGCCGACCCCGTCCGCACAGAGCGGATCGGACTGCGTCTGGGTGCTGGAGCTCGATACGCGGACGGCGACGATCCCAAGCGACCATCCACGCGTCGGCGCGTCCTACAAGATGGTGGGTCGATCCGTCGCGCTGCTCCGCCTCGTCCCGGGCCGCGAGCCCACCTCCTAACGCTCGTTCGAATCCGGAGCATGGCCATGCCTCGTCACGGTAGCGCACGCGACCCTCTCTGGTACAAGGACGCGGTGATCTACCAGGTCCACGTCCGCACGTTCTTCGACAGCAATGACGACGGAGTGGGAGATTTTCCAGGGTTGACGCAGAAGCTGGACTACCTGCAGAACCTTGGCGTGTCGGCGATCTGGCTGCTGCCCTTCTACCCGTCTCCGCTCAAGGACGACGGGTACGACATCTCGCATTACGAAGGGGTGCACCCGAGCTACGGCACGCTCAAGGACTTTCGGACGTTCTTGCGCGAGGCGCACGAGCGCGGCCTGCAGGTGATCACCGAGCTGGTGATCAACCACACCTCCGATCAGCATCCCTGGTTTCAAGCGGCGCGGCAGGCGCCGGCCGATTCGTCGAAGCGTCATTACTACGTCTGGAGCAATGGCGATCGCCGCTGGGCGGACGTGCGTGTGATCTTCAACGATACGGAAAAGTCCAATTGGACGTGGGACCCGGTCGCCGGCGCCTACTATTGGCATCGCTTCTTCCATCACCAGCCGGACCTGAACTTCGACAACCCACGCGTCCGCCGCGCGGTGCTGAAGGTGATGCGGTTCTGGCTGGACCTGGGCGTCGACGGCTTGCGGCTGGATGCGGTGCCGTACCTCTTCGAGCGGGACGGCACCATCTGCGAGAACCTGCCGGAGACGCATGCCTTCCTCAAGGACATTCGGCACGCGCTGGATGAGCACTACGCGCGGCGGATGCTGCTCGCGGAGGCCAACCAGTGGCCGTCGGACGTGCGTCCGTACTTCGGCGACGGCGACGAATGCCAGATGGCGTTCCATTTCCCCCTGATGCCGCGCATGTTCATGGCGCTCAGGCAGGAGGATCGGCACCCCATCGCCGAGATCCTCGGCCAGACGCCGGACATTCCCGACTCCTGCCAGTGGGCCATCTTCCTGCGCAATCACGACGAGCTGACGCTCGAGATGGTGACAGACGAGGAGCGCGACTACATGTATCAGGCGTACGCCGCGGATCCGCAGATGCGCGTGAACATGGGCATTCGGCGCCGGCTCGCGCCGCTCATGGAGAACAACCGGCTGCGGATCGAGCTGCTCTACAGCCTGCTCTTCTCGTTGCCCGGCACGCCCATTGTCTACTACGGCGACGAGCTGCGGATGGGCGACAACGTCTTTCTCGGTGATCGCAACGGCGTTCGCACCCCCATGCAGTGGACGGGCGACCGCAACGCCGGCTTCTCGCGCGCGGATCCGGCGCGGCTCTACGCGCCGCCCATCATGGATCCGGTCTATGGCTACCAGGCCATCAACGTCGAGGCGCAGGAACGATCGCCGTTCTCGCTGCTGGCCTGGGTTCGACGCATGATTGCGCTGAGAAAGCAGTACAAGACCTTCGGCCGCGGCACGCTCGAGGTGCTCGAGCCGTCGAACCGAAAGGTGCTCGCGTTCGTACGGCGGTACCACGACGAGGTCATCCTGGTCGTGTGCAACCTGTCGCCAAGCGTGCAGCCGGTCGAGCTCGAGCTCCCGTCGTTTGCCGGGATGACACCGGTGGAGCTGCTCGGCCAGACGCCGTTTCCGCGCATAACGGAGACGTCGTACTTCCTCACGCTCGGTCCCTACGCGTTCTACTGGTTCACGTTGCAGTGGAGCTCGCCGCCGGTGCTCGTGGAACGGCCGCTCGCCGCGACGAGCGAGCCGGCCACGCAGACCGCCTCCTCCATGCTCATCGGCGAAGCGTGGGACACGGTCTTCGACACGCCGGTTCGCGAGCTGGTCGAGCGCAAGCACCTGCTCCCGTACCTGCAGCGCCAGTATTGGTTCACGAGCCGGCTGCCGGACGCCGAGCGCGTGCGCATCGTGGATTGGGCCCGTCTCAAGCCGGGACGGGAACCGGTGTTCTTCCTGGTGGTCGAGGCAGAAGCGGTCGGACGTGGGCGATTGCGCTGCCACGTGCCGGTGGGTCTCACGAGCGGGGAGGCTGCGGTCACGATCCTGCGGGATCATCCGGAGCGGGTGATCGCCCCCGTTGCTGGCGCACGAAGGGGCGTCCTGCACGGCGTGGGCGAGCACGAAGCAGCTCCGTTGATGGCAGCGGCGATCCTCGAGAGGCGTGAGATTCGCTCAGCCTCCGGCAGGCTCCGCGGCCTGTCGCTCGACGTGATGACGAGCGCCAACGGGCCCGAAGAGGTTGCCTCGCTCAAAGCGACGCGGGTCGCCGGCGAGCTCAGCAACACCGTGTACCTGCTCGCCGATCGGTTTGCGCTGAAGCTGCTCAGGAGGTTGGAGCCGGGGGCACACCCGGAGATCGAGGTGGGCGCCTATTTGACCCGCCGGCAGTTCGCGCATGCGCCCGCCTCGATCGGCGCGCTCGTGTACCAGCGTGGCAGCGACGCGCCAGCCGCGACAGTCGCCGTATTGCAGCAGTGCGTCGTGCACCAGGCGGACGGCTGGTCGCACGCCACCGATGAGATGGCACGGTACTTCGAGCGGGTCATTACCGGCGGTCGCTACGGCGAGACGCCGGACGTGCCCACCGCTCAGTCTTTCGTCCCCCTGGCCGATCAACTGCTGCCGTTTCCGGTCCTCGACACGATTGGTGGCTATATCGAAGTGACCGCAACACTCGGGCGGCGCACGGCCGAGCTCCACGTCGCGCTCGCCGACGCCGCGAGTGATCCCGCGTTCGAGCCGCAACCCTTCCCGCCTGCGACGGTGGTCGCGTTTTCCGAACGCGTCGGCGCCAGAGCGCGACGAGCGCTGTCGCTGCTTCAGGAAAAGCGCCCTGTGGTGCCGGTGCCGCTCCGCGAGCTGTATGAATCGGTGCTCGCACGGGCAGACGGCATCCAACCGCTGATCGAGACCCTGGCGTCGCGCGTGTCGGAGACCTCCGCGCTCATCCGCATTCACGGCGATTACCAGCTCAGTCAGGTGCTCTGGCGCGAGCAGGACTTCGTCATCGTCGACTTCGAGGGGGATCCCACGAGGCCGCTCGAGGAGCGGCGTACCGTCCAGTCGCCGCTCGTGGACGTGGCGGGGATGCTCCGTTCGTTCAGCTATGCCGCATACGCCGGCTTGCAGAGCTATCTCGTGACGCGGCCCGCCGACGCCGAGCGTCTCGAGCCCTGGAGCCGGTTCTGGGCGGCGTGGGTCTCGGCGCTCTTCCTGCGGAGCTATCGCTCGCTGATGCGCGACACCACTCTCGTGCCGCGTCGAGCGGCGTCGTTCGAGGCGCTGCTTCGAATGTACTTGATCGACCGAACCTTGCGCGACGTGGAGAACGAGCTGCTGCTCCGTCCGGATTGGCTCGGGCTGCCGCTGCGGGATCTTGCGGACCTACTAGCGTGACCTAGACTCGTTCCGCCCCTCGTACTTCCTTCATACGTGGGGTCCGCCTTTAGGCGGACCTGTGTGGGGGCCGGCTAAAGC
>JBOGIN010001059.1:0-3178 GCA_050742275.1 Vicinamibacteraceae bacterium | reverse complement strand
GCCATCGTGTGTGTAGCCGACGGCGTCGATCTCCTTGCCGTGCTCGTTCCCGTGCGCGGTGGGCAGGTCCTTGAGCATGGTTCCGGTGTGCGCGTCCCAGAAGATGAGCTGCCCCCAATTGGTGCCGCTACCACTGAACAGTTGCTTGCCGTCGGGTGACACTGCGCCATCTTCGAGGACGTCCTTGTGTCCCTTGAGGAACATCTTGGGCTCGCCGTTGGCGTTCCAGAGGCCGACGGTCAGATCGTGGGAAACCGTCATGATCGTCTGGCCGTCCGGATAGTAGGCGACGGACTTCACTTTCTGTGTGTGCTCCGTGCGCGTGACCTTGAGCGCGCCGGTCTCGACGTCCCAGAGGCGAAACGTGTTGTCCTCGGCGACACTGGCCAGCGTCTTGTCGTCCGGCGAGAACTCCGCCTCGCGGACCGCAGCGGTGTGGCCCTCGAGCGTGCGGATCGGCGTCCACGTCTGCGTGTCCCACAGGATGATGGTGGTATCCATGCTGCCGCTGGCCATCAAGTGGCCGTCGTGTGAGAACGCGACCGTGTACACGTCGTTCGTGTGCGCTTTCAACGTCTTCTTCAGCTCGAGCGTCGCGAGGTCCCAGATCTTGATGGTGTCGTCCCGGCTGCTGCTGACGAGCGCTTTGCCGTCATGCGTGAAGGCCACGTCGAGCACGGACCCCTCGTGGGCCTTGCCAATGTGACGGAATGGTGGGCCATCTGCCTGAGTGTCGGCAGCCGTGACGAGCAACGCGAGCAGCGAGGACAACGCGATGGACGATCGACGCTTCATGGTGACCTCCTAGCCTCCTGCCTGGCACCGCGCTTCGATCGCCTTGCGGTGATCGTCCACCACGTCCGGACAGGTTCCGTGAGCACGACGGATACGGGGTTTCATGTTCGGTCGTTCGTGCTGTTACTCGCGACCGTTTGGGTCTCGCAGAACTCGAAGAGGCCTTCGATGCCACCCTCGCGACCGAAACCGGACTGTTTGGTGCCGCCGAACGGCGCTTCAGGCGTCGGACCCATGCCGGTGTTCAGGCCGACGTGGCCGAAGGTGAGTCTTCGGATCAGGCGCTGGGCGCGGGCCGCGTCGCGCGTGAAGAGGTACGCGGCGAGGCCATGGGGTGTGCCATTCGCCAACGCGATCACCTGATCCTCGGAGTCGAACGTGCTGATCGGCACGATTGGTCCGAATGTTTCCTCACGCGAAATGGCCATCTCGGGCTCAACGGACGTGAGGACCGTGGGCGGGTAGAATGCGCCCCAATTCTCCCGCAGCGTCGGCGCGTCGCCGCCGACCGCTCGCCGCGCGCCGTTGGTTACCGCATCCGCCACGTGCCGACGGACCTTGTCGAATGCCGCACGGTTGATCAAGGGCCCTATGTCCGTGTGCGGGTCCGTTCCGTCCCCGACGTGCAGGCGACTGACGCGCTCGACGACAGCCCGGACGAACGTGTCCTCGAGGCTGCGATGCACGTACACGCGGTTGGCGCACACGCAGGTCTGGCCGGCGCAGCGGAACTTGTTGGCGAGCAGCGCGTCAGCCGCCACCTCCGCGTCGGCGTCGTCCATCACGATGAACGGCGCATTGCCACCGAGCTCCAACGAGAGGTGCTTGATGTGCGGTGCGGTCTTCTCGATCAGCAGCTTCCCGACCCGTGTCGAGCCGGTGAAGCTGATGCAGCGGACACTCGGGTGCGAACAGAGCACGTCGCCGATCGGTCCGGGCTGGCCGATCACCAGGTTCAGGCGACCGGCGTCGACGTCGAGGCCGTCGTCGTCCACGAGTGCCCAGAACGCGATCGCGCTCAGCGGCGTGAGGTCGGCTGGTTTCGCGACGATCGTGCAGCCCGCCGCCAGCGCGGGTGCAACCTTCTTCGCCAGCATCGCCAGCGGGAAGTTCCACGGTGTGATCAGCGCCGAGACGCCGGCGGGGCGACGGTGGATCGTCCACCGGAGGCTCTTTACCGGCTCCGGCAGCGGCTCGGGCTCCAGATGATGCAGGTTCGTCGCGTAGAACGAGAAGAAGCCCGCCGAATACTCGATCTCAACAGCCGATTCCTTCAGCGGCTTGCCTTGTTCGAGCGTGATGATCCGCGCGAGCGTCGACGTGTGCGCCAGCAGGCGATCGGCGATGCCCGAGAGCCAACGCCGGCGCTGCTCGAGATTGGGAACGTCGCGTGAGAACGCCTCGGCCGCGGCTTCGACGGCCCGTACGGCATCGTTCGCGTCCATGTCCGGCACGTTGGCCAAGTGCTCACCGGTCGCTGGATTGACCACAGGGAGCGTCCGTCCAGACAGCGCACCCGACCAGTGTCCTCCAATGAATCCTTTGACGTTCACAAGCAGGGGGGACTCGATCATGCGCGTGCCGTCCGTATCCAGGGAGCACGACCGCTCACGACATCGCCATGCCGAGCGGAAGGCTCCCATCTGGCCACCACTATTGACTGACGATGGCGCTGACCCTGTTCGGAATGGAGACCAGCAGCCGCGGCCAGGCGCTGGTCAGCTCGGTCACATCGCCGCCGACGAACACGAGATCGGCGCCGGCGTCGAGCGCGGCGTCGAGCATGCGCCCGGGCGTGACAAGGATGCCCGCGTGCTTACCGGCCGCGCGGGCGCGGCGGATGCACTCGGCGACGAGCGTGATCAGACCATCGTCGGTCAGTGCCCCTGGCGCGCCAAAGCTCATCGACAGATCTCCCGGTCCGATGAACACACCGCACAATCCCTCAACTGCGCACATCGCGTCGAGGTTCTCGACCGCTTGCATGGTCTCGATCTGCGCGAACAGGCAGGTGCGGGCATTGGCTTCCTCGAACGCTTCATTGGTCGGTTTCAAGCCGTACCCGACACCGCGGCTGCGGAGGTTGAACCCGCGCGCGCCGAGCGGTGCGAACTTGCCGTGCTCGACAATGCGCTGGGCCTCTTCCGGCGTATTCAGGAGCGGGACGACGACAATGCGGGCGCCGACCTCGAGCGCGCGCAAGATGTGGTGTCGCTGCCCGTCGGGCACGCGCACCGTGGGCAGTCCGCCGCCGACTTCGACGGAGACGCACAGGGCCTCGACCTGGGCGAAGCTCGCCGGGCCGTGCTCCATCTCGATCCACACGGCGTCATAGCCGATGCGAGCCGCGAGCTCGGCCAACCGAGTTGAGCCGCTGTAGATG
>JBOGIN010001058.1:0-3766 GCA_050742275.1 Vicinamibacteraceae bacterium | reverse complement strand
AGACATGTTTCTGTTCCTCGTGGACGAGGACCGACGCATCGACGATCCCAGCGATCCGTCGGGCCAGGGTCTCGCGCGGGGATTCATGCTCCGCAATAGCGAGGTAGGTGCCGCCAGCCTCACCGTTGACGCGTTCCTGCATCGCTATGTCTGTGGAAATCGCGTCATTGTCGGTTTCCAACACCTGGTCGGGCTCCGCCTCCGCCACGTGGGGACACGGCCCGAATCGTGGGCAGACGTGTTTCCGACCCTCACCCGGTGGCTGGAGAGCGAAACCACTGAGGAACGGCTCCTGCTTCTCCCGGGCGGGCCGGCAGGAAATTGGCCCAACGCGCGACGCCGTCGTGAGCGCGCTCGTGCAACAAGGGTTCACGCGGCGACAGGCCGCTGACGCCTACACCATCGCCGACCGTCACGAGATCCAGACCAACCCACGGTCAGTCTGGGGCCTCGTGCAAGGCGTCACGCGTCTCTCTCAACAGGCTTCCCACCAAGACGCCCGCTACGAGCTGGATCGACTCGCGGCCGGCCTCTTGCGTGCCGCCGCCTAGCGCGCGCACGCATCCCACCTCCTTCCACCACGTGTCACGCGCGCTCCGAGCGCGCGCCCTCCGTCGATCCGCTTCCCAGACGCACCACGGTGCCTCACCGCGCCGTGGTGCGTCCCTCTCCGGGTGCCTCGTCAACAGGAGGTTCGTCTATGCCGTCAAAAGACAGACCGCCGAACGCAGAATCGTATCGACTCACCCTCGAGATCGCACTGCGCCTCCGCGAAAAGCTGACACAGTGCGGCCTTGATGCCACCAGCCACTGGTTGAGACATCAACCCGAGCGCTCAGCCCGGGAGGCCGTAGAAGCCCTGTGGGACGTGGGCTACCTCGATCAGCCGCGCTACGACGAGCTCCGTGCCTGTCTCGCGCGCGCCGCGGCCAGTCGGAAACAACTCCACTAGCCCACAGCGACGCAATCACCGACCACACGGTAACCGAACGTCGCCCCGTCCTCACGGACGACCTCGTGTGTATACAGACACGAAGAAAAGGACATCCCATGGCCATCTCTCCGCCCGTTCGGACGACGCTGAACGGGCTTCCACCTCCACACGTGTTCGAGCCCGTCGCGATCGTGCGGCAACCAGGACCCGCCGCACCGACCTCATGTTGGGACTGCGGTGGCCCCCTTGCACCGGCCCAAGCCAGGGACTTCGCGTTCGTTTGCGGGACCTGCTCCACGCGCTGGCGTACCCGCTGGATGCCCGGTCCGTGGTGGGAACGTCTCCTGTTCCAGACGCTTCCCAGACGGTGGCGCTTGCAACGGTACCTCCTCGAGCGGGGCTAACGAGCGAGACAGGCTCACCCCCGCTCGTTCCTCGCGCAGCGTCCACACACCCGCGGATTCGCAACCGCTCAACCCATGGTCAGTCGTCCGCGCATGCGGACGCCCACCTTTACCAGGAGCACCACGATGACAATCAAGTTTCTGCCAAACGAAAGTGGAAACCCTCCGGGAAAAGTCGCCGATGTCGAGCTGCACTTTGAGCAGGGCGACCTTACGGGGCTCAAACTCACGGGCTTCGCAATCTGGGAGCGCCGTGGCCACAACGGCCGCGCGGTGACATTTCCAGCCCGCCAGTACAGCGTCGCCGGCGAACGCCGCAGTTACGCGCTGCTGCGTCCCATTGCGGACATCACCGCACAGACCCAACTTGGCGAACGCATCCTCGACGCGTTCACGACATACGCGCGAGAGGAGACATCCGACGAGTAACCCCAGCCACAGTCAAACACCGCCGTGGCTCCCAATCTCAGTCTCGCCACCTAATTGCTTTACGCCGCACGCGCGCCGCACGGCGCGCGTGCGCCCTTCCTCCGGTGGTTTACACGTGAACCACCGGATCACACACCAAAGGAGCCGTATGATCCTCCGTGAGCTCGTCCTCAGCTATCGTCCGGCACGGGATGCCCAAGATCACCCGATCCCGTGTCCGTCAGTGCCCATTCGAGACCCGGCCACCGCCGTGCCTCTGCTCATGCAGTTGCTCGCATCCGAACCGCACGAAGTCATCGGTGCCTTGTACGTGAACACGCGCTACCAGGTGCTCGGCTGGCGAGTGCTCGCACGCGGCAGCCTGGACGCGGTCGTCGTCACGCCACGCGAGATACTCCAAGCTGGGCTGCTCCTCAACGCGAAGGGGCTGCTTCTCGCCCATTTTGTTCCATGGAACAAAATGAGACTTCTGTGCCACGGACCGTTACGTGGCCGGAGCAAGGACATCCCGCTGTCGACGGTAGAACAGACCGCCTTGAGAACATAACGGAGAGAGACGCGATGAACGGTCGCTCCCTCGTCAGTGCTGGAAGGACGGTTGTGCAGCCAGGAAGGACCCCTCGTGACCGGCGGCGCTTAAGTACGCTTTTTGTAATTGCGGTGACGTATTCTCTAGGCGGCGACGCGGTCGCCGCTACGGCGCATCCGGTTCAGGAGGGGTACCAGGTCGCGTCGTGTGAACGTCCGTTGAAACGGCTTCACTGAGAGCGTAGAGCGCGCCTCTGGAACTCGCGAGGAGAGTCGCATCCGAGGTCGCGCAGCCTTGAGGCCGGCTCGTTTCGGTGGCACATCTGCGGCGCTACGCTGGGCCAGGCGGGGCTGACATGGGGAGGACCTGAGCAGGCGAGAAGAAGAGAGACGGTGACTCGGGAATGTGCCTCGCTGGTAGAAGGCGACGCCTGGACAGAACCCGGCTCGATGACGAGCGCGTGACACGCGATGGCAGAACCGGATGTGACCGTTGCTTTCTCGCTGCCGTCAACGCGATGATGAAGGCGAATGTTGTTGTGGCGGTACAACCGATGAGCCACTTGAAAGACCTGCCCCCTGGCACAATCTGGCCCCAGCTGTTGGAGGCGATCGAGCGGGACGTGATCCAAGACATCCGTCTTTATGCGCAGGGCCGTGCAAGAGACGTGGCTCGGGGAGCTGAAACTCCCGAGTTAGCCGCGCTGCTGGTCGACACATACTGCCGGGGCATGGCGACGGCGCTGCACATCGCAGGCTTGGATTCCACCGTGCGGGCCGAGGGCGACCGATTGGTGCGCGAAATCGACCCGGAGTTCGAGGCCCATCGGGAGGCGCGTCGCGCAGCCCGTCCGGCCTCGCTGAACCCTATCGCATAGAGTTTGTGAACCCTACCGGATTTAGGGGCGCGACGAAACGCGGCAGCGGTGAGCGTCAGATGCCCACCGCTGCTTGAATCCCGAAAGCCTTCCTACAGCGAGGTCAACCATGCGAGAAGACTGGGGTCATCTCGCCAGGCTTGCTTACGTGGGCCACTGTTGGCGGCGGCTGGTGGCTCACACAGTTTCAAGGCGGCCTCCTTCATCCGCATCGTGATCTCGGCGTGTCGGTGCGTCGTGTCGAGGCGCACATGTCCGAGCCAGCCTCGAATCACGTTCAGTTCCACGCCTGCTTCCAGGAGATGGACACCGCACGAATGGCCGAAGACGTACGGCGTGATGTGACGAGTCGAAGACCGCGCGTTCGTCGACTCCAGGCACGCGCCAAGATGACGGACGCGCTTGTAGATCCCAAAGCGTGTGAGCGGTCGGCCCGCGGCCGTAGCGAAGACTGGCGCGGTCTGATCGGCTGTCGGTCGTTGGTCCAAGAGCCGACGGAGGATGCGTGCCGTGTCGGCCCACAGGGAGCACGTCCGCCATTTGTCGCCCTTGCCGTGCAGCCGCACGTGCGCCGGTGCGGTAAGCGTCACGTG
>JBOGIN010001057.1:0-2836 GCA_050742275.1 Vicinamibacteraceae bacterium | reverse complement strand
CCCGAGCACTTGCACTTCCTGCATACCTTCGTCCGCGTGCTCCTGGAGGGTAACGATGGCTATCGGCTGAGCGAGCTGGAAGACCGTGAGGTCTACGAGGCGGTCGAGAACGTGTACATGCTGGATGAAAGCCAACGAAGACTGTTCACGCTCGCGAACCTGCTGCCGCGCGCGCTCGCAGGTCGACTCCACAAATGGATCGAAGGCGGACGCTACGGCAATCTCTTCGACAACATCCACGATACGCTGACGGTTGAGCGCCTCCAGGTGTTCGAGTTCGAGGCGATGCGGGCATACCCGATGCTGCTCGAACCGCTCCTGTTCTACGTCCTCCACCGGGTCCTCTCCCGCATCCAGGACCCTCGCGACGCCGGAACCCTGAAGCTCTGCGTGATGGACGAGGCGTGGCGATTCATCCAACACCCGACATTGCGATCGTATGTTCAGGAAGCACTGAAGACTTGGCGCAAGCACAATGCTGCCATGATTCTCGCCACTCAAACGGTGGACGACTTCGCATCCGTTGACCTGCTGCGTACGGTCGTCGAGAGCTGTCCAACGAAGCTGCTGCTCGCGAATCCCTCACTGGACCGGCAGCGGTACAGCGAGCTTTTTCAATTGAACGAGATGGAGCTCGATCTGCTCACCGGGCTTATCCCGCGCCAGCAGATTCTGCTCAAACGGCCGAATCTGGCGAAGGTACTGTCGCTCACGGTCGATCCGAAGAGCTATTGGATTTATACCAACACGCCCATCGACAACGTACGGGTCGCCGAAACGTTCCAGCAGTACGGATTCGAGGCGGGCATCGACCGCCTGGCAACAACGATGACAGATGGGAGGTAGGACATGTCAGGCAGGGGAATTGCCTACGTTCTTGCGTTCTGCATGCTTGCCATGACTGGTACCCCGCGCGTCGGTACGGCGGAAACGACGGGAATTCGCGAAATCACCGCTTCTCCGCGGAGCCTGATCCCGCTGCAGACGCGAGTCCGGTACACGACGATGATCGTATTACCGGACGGTGAGGAGATCTTGGACGTCATCTGCGGCGATCGGGACTTCTGGGTGATCAGCGCCACCCACAACATCGCGCATGTGAAGCCGGCCAAAGAGGGCGCGTCCACCAACCTGAATCTGGTGACGGCGAGCGGTTCCGTCTATTCCTTCCTGCTTAGCGAAGAGAAGGGGTCGCCGGATCTGAAGATTTACGTCAACGCTGACGCAGATGCGCCGACCGGCAAGCCCAAGTACTACAGCGCGGCGCAAGTGGAAGCACTGGAGGCGGAACTCCGCGAGGCACGCGAGGCAATCAAAGCAGCCGCGCGGCGCGCCGATGAAGCCATCGGAGCGTTCCGTCAGGAGTATCCGACGCGCCTGCAGTTCGCCTACGGAACGTTGAAGTACAAAAGTCCGTTTCTCGTGCGGTCAATCTGGCACGACGGCCAGTTCACCTACATCAAGGCCGATGCGAGCGAGCTTCCTGCGCTTTATGAGGTGAAAGACGGCAAACCGTCGCTGCTCAACTTCCAGGTCCAGCAGGGCACGCATATCGTCCCCAAAGTCGTGGACGAAGGTTACCTCGCGCTCGGGAAGGAGCGCTTTGAGTTCGAACACCGGGGGCGCTGAGTGATGGCCGAGACGCCACCCGCCTCGCCGACTCCACCGACGGTCACCGATCGTCGTCCTATTCCGCGCGGAGTTCTACCGCGAGGCGCGCAGACCTGGATCATGGCGGCAATCGCCGTTGGAATGCTTGTGATCATGCTCGTCGTGGGACGACCCGAGCCGCCGGCCCGAACGAAGGCAACACCGGCGACAGCGCAGGCCCCAACCGCCGACCGCGTCCGCGACTACCAGGAGCAGCTGCGGGCCCTGGAGGCACAAGCGCTGCGTGAAACCCAGACCGTAGCATCCGAACCCGCTCCGGCCGCCGTCGCGTACGACGAGCCGCCCAGCGCGGCGGCGCATGATCCCGTGAAAGCGGAACGGAAGCGGCGCGAGTACGAGAGCCTCTTTGCCAGCAATGTCGTCCTGAGCCGTCGATCCGAGGATGAGCGCCCGGATGCTGGGCGCACGGCCGGCAGAAGCGGAGAGCTGCTTGGGGAGTCTCCTGCGAGCCCATCGATTGACGACATTGCGGAGGCGGCAGTCCGCGCAACAAGAAAAGTGGCCGGCGCTGCGTCAGAACCCGCTGAGGGGCCGGAAGTCCCGGTTCCGAGCGCGACCGCACAGCGAAGCACCACCTCAGAGCGCGATTCGAACACTCCCGAGAGAACGAAGGCAATCAACGCTGCCGGGCCACTGCACCGGATTCTCGAAGGGACGCTCATCGACGCGGTGCTGACGAACCGGTTGGACGGCAGTGCCGCGGCACCTGTGAACTGTCTCGTCACGAATCCGGTGTATTCGCACAGCGGACACCATGTCCTGATCCCCGCCGGTGCACGGATTCTTGGCCACACGCGGCCGGTCCAAGGGCTCGGCGAGACACGGCTGGCGGTGACATTCCACCGGCTGCTCATGCCCGATGGTCGAACCTATCGCCTCGATGAGTTTACAGGGCTGAATCAGATTGGCGACGCTGGCCTGCGGGACCGCGTGAACCACCACTACCTCGCCACATTCGGTGCCGCTGCCGCGGTGGGTCTTATCAGCGGCCTCGCGCAGTCCCTCGGGAGTTTGGGACTGGGGCTTGGCGACGGCGACCGGGCCGTGATCATTGCCGGCGGCGTCGGAGATGCGACCTCGCAGGCCACGATTGAGGTGATGAACCGGTTCTTGAATCGCTTGCCCACCGTGACAATCCGAGAGGGCCACCGCGTGAAGGTGTACC
>JBOGIN010001056.1:0-1716 GCA_050742275.1 Vicinamibacteraceae bacterium | reverse complement strand
GTCTCGACCGATCGTTGAAACGCGGCTTCGCGGCGCGCAGCCTCCTCCTCGAGGATACGCTGCGCGTGATCGAGCTCGGGTCTGTCGCCGCGCTCCTGCACGACGTGCCCGACGACGCGCTTGAGATTGGCGTCGATTGTGAGCGTCGCCCCGCAGCACGGGCACACGGACGTGAATTCCGACTGGAGTGAAGCCATACGCCTTCTACCTGGCCTTCTATCCAGGGGGGCACGGCCCATCCGTGCCTTCCTCGATCATACAGGCTCCGGCAGCGTCACGTGAACGTGCGGGGAATAGGCGTCCATGCCTCCCGACCGCGGTAGTCGACCGGCTTCTGCCCGGGGAACGCCGTGATAAAGGCGAGATACGCGCGACGCAGGCGATCGGTCCGCCTGTCCGACGAGCGAATCGCGCGATGGGGGAGATCGATGAGCGCTCGCTCTACCTTCCAGACGTTGGTCGTCGCAAATCGCCAGTCGTATCGGGCCAGGGCGCGGAGATCGAAGATGCCGTACCCGGTAATCCGGCCTGTCATGTCGACGTACGGGTCTACGTAGCTCAAGGCCACATGGCGCGTTGTGCGAAAGATGGGCCGCCGGCCGTGCAGGCCGGGATCGCGCGAGCGCGCGATAGAGCCCCAGCCGGTCCGCGCTCGATACACGAACAGAACATGGTCGAGCTTGTCCACTGATTCCAAGCTCATGAGCAGCGGTGGAAGGCCGTGCTGCTCGAGAACGGTGGCCGCAAACAGCGCTGCTTCCAGGCAATGGACACGTCTCGTCCGCACGACGCTCCTGAAACTCTGCTGTGTCTCGCCGTTGGACTCGGTGTTGTAACGCAGCTCATTGAGGAACTGCTGGACCCGATGCGGGGTGCGAAGCCGGCCGACGAGGCGCCGCTCGGTGGGCGTGAAGCACCGAAGCGGTGGTGGCCCGAGCGGAAGCTCACTGGAGGATCGACGTTTCCTCACGATACTGGTATACTCCCCCCAAGAACTCTTGAGAGGTAGCTTAACGCGGTTGAGTTTCTGAGGCTCGCAGTGGGAATCGTCATTGTGCTCGCCCGCGTTACACATCAGGTTGCAGTCCCCAGCGTGTGGTCCCGTGCCGGGCGCGCGGCCGTGGCCACAGAGAGGATACTCGCGCTCGTGAGGCAGGATCGGATCCGATGGGTCAAAGACTGTATGTGGGGAACCTACCGTACCGCACAACCGACGAAGAGCTGAGCGCCCTGTTCAGTCGAGCAGGAAGCGTCGAGAACGTCCAGGTGATGCGCGACCTTGCGACTGGACGCGCGCGAGGCTTCGCGTTCGTGCAGATGGCGTCCGACGATGATGCGCAACGCGCCATCGCCGAGTTCCACGAGTATCAGCTCGATGGGCGTGCCTTGGTTGTCAACGAAGCCCGCCCAAGGCCGGCGCACAACGGGCCACGAGCTGGTTGGGGCGATGGCGAGCTGTCGCGCGACAGTCGCCGGGAGCCTCGCTGGTAGGCGCCCAGCGACACGCGGTTTCGAAGCACGAGCGGTCAGACGATCCAACCGTCTCGCAGATTGACGATGCGATCGCCGTACGATGCGTTCGTCTCCGAGTGCGTGACCTGAATGATGGTCGTGCCGGCGGCGTTGAGGCGCTTGAAGAGCTCCATGATCTCGCGCCCCTGATCCGAGTGCAGGTTGCCGGTCGGCTCGTCGGCGAGGATCACGGCGGGGCTGGCG
>JBOGIN010001055.1:0-1814 GCA_050742275.1 Vicinamibacteraceae bacterium | reverse complement strand
CGTAGCGCGCGGCCTTCAGGCCGCGCGGCCGAGGGTCTAAAAGATCCCGCGACCCAGAACTCAGAACTCAGAACTCAAGACGCGAGATGTATGCCGACCACACCATGTTCGTCCCGGCGCCGCTGGTGCCGCGCCATGACCCTGTTGGCGCTGATTGGCGGGCTGAGCGCCTCCCCCGGCGCCCAGCCGTCCACCACATTCGCCATCGTCGGCGCACAGATTGTCGACGGGTCGGGTGACCAGCCGTTCAAGGGCACCGTGCTCGTGCGGGACGGGCGCATCGTGCAGGCCAGCCCCGACGTGAAGGTGCCGGACGGCGTCCGCGTGATCGATGGGCAAGGGAAGACCGTGCTCCCCGGCTTCTTCGACCTGCACGTGCACCTCTTCGGGCGAGGCGTGGGGCGGCTCTCGACGGACTTGAGCAAACATTTGGCGGCGTATCTCTACTGCGGCGTGACGACGATCGCGGAGCTGGGGACGAGCCCGACGCACTTTGCAGCAGTGCGAGATTTCCTGGCATCGCGGGAGGTCCAGGCTCCGCGCGTTGCCCTGGCCGCCCGCCTGGCGGTGCCCGGCGGACATGGCACCGAAGGAGGGTGGCCGTCGGCACATACGCAGCGCGTGTCGACGCCGGAGGAGGCGCGCGCCGCCGTCGACCGCGTAGCCCCGTTTCGCCCCGACCTCCTCAAAGTGTTTGCCGACGGCTGGCGTTACGGGACCGGCCCGGATCTCGCGAGCATGGATCTGGAGACCCTCGAGGCGGTGACGCACCAAGGACGCAAACATGGCCTGCGCGTGCTCACGCATACGGTGACAACGGAAGGTGCGCGCATTGCCGCCGATGCGGGCGTGGCGGTGATCGGCCACGGTATTGGCAACGAGGTGGCGGACACCCGGCTGGCGAACGGTCTTCGGCAGCGCAACATGACCTACGTGCCCACGCTCAGCGTGTACGAGCTGCGCAGCCGCAACCGCTGGACGCAGTTGTTGTGGCACCTGGTGGAGCCAGGCACGCGGGAGCAGCTCGAATCGACCGCTGCCGACGGCCCGGCTGCTCCTGGGAACGGCGCGCAACCACCGTCGGCCGAGGGCGCTCGATCGGCTGCCGGGAACGCCGCCAAGCTCGCGCCACGCGAGAAGCGATGGCAGGTGCTCATCGACAACGTCGCCAAGCTTCACGAGCAGGGCGTTCGTTTCGGTGTCGGGACGGACGCCGGCGTCTCAGGGACGCCCCACGGGTGGTCGACACTCCACGAAGTGCAGCTCCTGGTCGAAGGGGGGGTGACGCCGCTCGAGGCGCTCACGGCGGCGACGGGCAACAGCGCCTGGGCGCTCGGCGTCCAGGAGGAGCGCGGGTTCATTCAGTCGGGCAAGCGTGCGGACCTCCTGATCGTCGACGGAGATCCGGTGTCCGACATCGCGGCCATCGAGCGGATCGAGCAGGTCTTTCTCGATGGGCGGGCCGTGGATCGTGCCGTGCTGGAGCGGCTGATGACGAATGAGGCGCCGACGCCGCTGCCGGTGGTCTCGGTCGCGCGTCCGCTCATCGACGACTTCGAGCGCCGCGACGACCGCAGCTCGCGCGGCACGTACTGGATCGACGAGACAGAGTCTGGCGCGCACGCGACCAGCGTCGAGATGACGCGCGTGCCGAGGAGTGGAGGACGCGCGCTTCGCGTCACCGCGACGATGAGCGACGCGAAGGAGCCGTTCGCCACGCTCTCGGTGCCGCTCAGCGCCGCCGGCCTGTGGCCCGTCGACGCCCGTCGATTCCGCGGCATTCGCTTCGAGGCGCGTGGCGAGGGACGCTACCG
>JBOGIN010001054.1:0-2367 GCA_050742275.1 Vicinamibacteraceae bacterium | reverse complement strand
CCCCGACGCTCACCTGCGAGCCCCGACACTTGACTCAAACGCGTCAAGTCTCGGGTTCTCAGGGGTTCTGGGGAGATCTGGAGGTGCGTCCTTCAATGAAGAAAGCCGTCAGCCGTCTTGTCGCTCTCGTATCGATTCTGACGCTCGTTGTCGTCATTACCGCGGTGACGGTCCACGTGCAGGGCAAGCTGCCGCCCCAGGCGCAGCGGACCTTCTCGGATCCGGCGACATACGTGCCGGACGTGAAGGAGGCGGGCACGACGAGCGAGCTCCGTGACCTCGTCTCGCGCTACAGCGACGATCTTCAGATGATGCAGCGGTTCCATTCGGTGTCTGGCTCGAAGACCCGCGCGGCGAAGCTGCGGTCGTTTCACAGCGGCTGGTCGCGGGAGCTCGAGAGCGTTCCTTTCGAGACGCTGTCGCAGCAAGGCAAGGTGGATTACGTCCTGCTGCGCGACCGCATCGAGCATGACTTGGTGCTGGTCGATCGCGACGTTCGTGTGCAACGGGCGATCGCACCGCTGGTGCCGTTCGCCGAGGAGATTGTCAGGCTCCAGGAAGCCAGAGAGCGGTTGGAGCTCACCACGGCTGACGCGGCCGTGTCGAGCGTCGAGGCTATTCTCGCGCGCGTGAGGAAATCCCAGCAGGCGGTGGATGCCGGCACCCTGACCGCGACGCCTGCCATTGCTATCAAGGCAGCACGCCACCTGGAAGGCCTCGAGGGCACGCTGCGCGGCTGGTTCGACTTCTACAACGGCTATGACCCGGCATTCACGAAGCGGGTCCCGAAGGCGTTCGACGCGCTAACAAGCGCGCTCGACCATTACGCCGAGACCATGCGCAAGACGCTGGCGAAGCTGCCAGAAGACGCGACGATTCGCATGCGTCGTCCCGACACCCCGCGGTCTTCCAGAGACAGCGGCCGCACGTCGTCAGACGCGACCTCGTCGACCGGCCGCGATGATGACCCGCCCCTCGCCCTGGGCCAGCCGATCGTGGGCGATCCCATCGGGCGCGATGCGCTGCTCGAGGATCTGCGCGGCGAAATGATCGTATACACGCCGGAGCAGCTCATCGAGATCGGCACGCGCGAGTACGCCTGGACGGTAGCCGAGATGAAGAAGGCGTCGCGTGCGCTCGGCTTCGGCGATGACTGGCGCAAGGCGCTGGAGAAAGTAAAGGAGGCGTACGTGCCGCGCGGCAAGCAGCCAGAGCTCGTGCGCAACCTGCAGATCCAGGCGGAGACATTCGTCCGCGAGCGAGATCTCGTCACCATTCCGCCGATCGTGCACGACTCGTGGCGGATGGCGATGATGGAGCCGCGCCGCATGAGGTCGGCGCCGTTCTTCCTCGGTGGCGAGCGCATCCTGGTGTCGTATCCCGTCGAGGGCATGTCCGACGAGCTGTCGACGATGATCATGAAGGGCAACGGACCGCACCTCTCGCACGCGACGGTGTTCCACGAGCTGATTCCAGGACACGGCCTGCAAGGCTTCATGGCGCAGCGCTACAACGCTCATCGCCGTCTGTTCAATACGCCGTTCTACACCGAAGGGTGGGCGCTCTACTGGGAGCTGCTCTTGTGGGATCTCGGCTTCCACCAGACGCCGGAGGATCGCATCGGCGCGCTCTTCTGGCGGATGCACCGCGCCGCACGCATCATCTTCACACTCAACTACCAGATGGGGAAATGGACGCCGCAGCAGTGTGTCGACTTCCTCGTCTCGAACGGCCACGAGCGCTACACCGCCGAGGGCGAGGTGCGCGGCCACGTGCAGGGTTCGACCCCGCTCTACCAGATCAGCTACCTGATGGGCGCGTTGCAGCTCCGCTCGATCTACCAGGACATCGTCGTCCGGCGGAAGGCGATGACGACCAAAGCGTTCAACGACGCGGTGCTCCGCACCGGCCAGATGCCGATGGAGATGGTACGCGCGCTACTGACCAATCGCCCACTCACGCGAGACAGCCGCGCCGAATGGAAGTTCTACGGAGATGTGCCCGCCGCCGGCTCAGAGGAGGGACGATGACTTCCGCTCTTCGAGCTCCTCGAGCGTCCGGGGCCAGTTCGACTTGAGGAGACGCGACAGCGCTCGATCGGCGAGCAGGCGGCCGCCGGTCTGGCAGATCGCACAGTAGTTGGCTTCGTTCTCTCCGTACACGATGCGTTGGATCGGCGCGCCGCCCCTGGGACACGGCTGGCGGTACTTGCCGTGCACCGCCATGGCAGCGTGGAAGGCAGTCACCTTCTCCGGGAAGGCGTCGCCAACGTCAGCGCGCAGGCGGCCCGTCCATTCGACGAGGACGTCCGTGGTGGCTCGGTGGAGGCGATTGACCTCCGCCGCGTCGAGCTGATGGGTCTGCTTG
>JBOGIN010001053.1:0-3459 GCA_050742275.1 Vicinamibacteraceae bacterium | reverse complement strand
CGTACGCGCTCCATGCCTCCGAGGACGCGTGGACCCGGCTGCGAGGCAGCGCCGGGACCGGGATTCGGCCACCCGACGCGTTCGAGATTGCATTCACGGACAACCCCGCCCTTCGACCGGAGCGCAGTCGAAGCGGCGACGTTGGGATCGAGCAAGGCCTCGCCGGCGGACGGCTCGTCTTCGACGCCGTGCTGTTCGTCAATCGCTACGACGATCTCATCATTCCAGTGGGCCGCTCGTTCCAGGACGCGAGCCAGTTCCGGACCGACAACATCTCGAACGCCCGGGCCCATGGCATGGAGCTCTCGGTCGCAACGCGGCCCTCGGCGGGACTCTCCGTTCGTGCCGGCTATACGTGGCTCGATACGGCCATCCTCGCGTCCGATGGCGCGAGCGGCGAGGCGCCGGCTCCCTTCGACGTCGGCGACAGTCTGCCGCGACGGCCCCGGCATCGCGGTTTCATCGACATCCTCTACTCTGTGGGCAGGCTCGCGGCATTCGCACGCCTCGACGCTCGCGGAGAGGCGCTGGACGTCGACCCCACGAATGGCGCGTTCGGCGGCCGGCTTCCGGCGGCCGGATACAGCGTAACGGACGCGGGGGCAAGCGTCAGGCTCTGGCGCGGTGTCGAGCTGCTGGGCCGGGTCACGAACGTGTTCGATCGAGACTACGAAGAGATCCTCGGCTTTCCCGCGCTTGGTCGCAGCCTGACCGTGGGCGTGCGCGTCGATCTCAGGACACGTTGATGCTGCACGCCACCGGCGTCTCATTCGGCTACCGAGAGATTCCCGTGGTGGCAGACGTCTCGCTCGCCGTCGGCGCCGGTCGTGTGGTCGGGCTGCTCGGTCCAAACGGCGCCGGCAAGAGCACGCTGCTCAAGTTGCTTGCCGGCATCCTGACGCCGACGTCGGGCGCGGTCACCCTCGACGGGCGACCGCTGGCGGCTTACTCCAGACGACAACTGGCGCGCCAGCTCGCGGTGGTCCCGCAGGAAACGCATCCGGCCTTCGACTTCAGCGTCCTCGAGCTGGCGCTGATGGGTCGTTACCCTCACCTGGATGCCTTCGCGCTGGAAGGCCCCGACGATGTGGCCATCGCGCGCGCGGCGCTGGAGGCGACGGGCACGGCAGACCTGGAGGCCCGCGCATTCGCCACGTTGAGCGGCGGCGAAAAGCAGCGTGTGGTGATCGCCAGCGCGCTCGCCCAATTTGGGAAACGGGAAACGGGAATCAGGATTCAGGATTCAGGATTCGGGATTCAGGATTCACGAAACGGGAAGCAGGAAGCACTCTTGCTCCTCGACGAGCCGACGTCCTCACTCGATTTGCGCTATCAGCTCGAGATTGCCTCTCTCTTGGTGCGTCTGAACCGGGAGCGGGGTGCCACGCTTGTCGTGACGACGCACGATCTCGGCTTTGCGGCAAGCGTGTGTCAGGAGCTCGTGCTGCTGCGTGACGGGCGTGTGCTTGCCAGCGGTTCGACGGCGGCCGTCCTCACACCGGAGAACGTGCGGGCGCTCTACGGCGTCGAGGTCGACATTCAGTATCACGCAGACGCAGGCCACCTCACGGTGGTGCCCTTGGCCGTGAGCGGACCGTGACGGCTGCCGCCTTCTCTCTCCGTCGTCGCGCGCTGCTCGTCTATGCGGGCTTCGGTGCGCTGGCCCTGGCGGGGCACCTCTTCGCGCCGTTGGTCGGATCGACCTCGATCAGCCTCCCACGCGCGTTGGACGCCTCCGTCCCATTCGCGAGCAACGTGGATGCGCAGATCTTCTTCATCGCACGCCTGCCCCGGACGCTGGCTGCCGGCCTCGTTGGCGCCTCGCTCGCCGGCTCGGGCGTGATGCTGCAGGCGCTGCTCCGAAACCCGCTGGCCGAGCCGTTCACGCTCGGCGTCTCCGCCGGCTCCGCGCTTGGCGCCATGTCGGCCATGCTCCTCGCGCCGCCCATTCTCGTGCTCGGTGTCTCTGCTGTGCCGCTGGCCAGCTTTGCCGGAGCCGTCGGCGCGGTCGTCATCGTCTATGCGCTGGCGAGCGCCAGGCACCGCGGCCTCTCCACCGACGTGCTCCTGCTCACCGGCGTCACGTTGAACGCCTTCTTTTCGGCAATCATCCTCTTCTTGCAGTACCGTGCCGATCCAGCAGAGACCGTGCGGACGCTCCGGTGGCTCATGGGGGACCTCGACGTCAGCGGCTACGGACCAATCCTGGTGGCGCTACCGCTCGTTGTCGCGGCGTTCGTGATCTTCCTCTGGCTGCCGCGAGCATTGAATCTCCTCACGCTGGGGTCGGAAAGCGCCGCCACGCGCGGCGTCGACGTGCTCCGCGTACAACGGCTGGCGTTCTTCAGCGCGTCGATTGCCACGGGCGCCGCGGTCTCGCTGGCAGGCCCGATCGGATTCGTGGGAATTGTCGTGCCGCACATGGTCCGGTTGCTCGTGGGGTCCGACCACCGGCTCGTGCTGCCAGGCGCCGCGCTCCTCGGTGCGGCGTTTCTGGTGGGCTGCGACCTCGTTGCGCGGACGATCATGGCGCCGGTAGAGCTGCCGGTCGGCATCATCACGGCGGTCATCGGCGGACCGTTCTTCTTGTGGTTACTGTTTCGACGAGCGCGGTCGTAGATTGTCGCGCGGGCTGAAGCCCGCGCGGTGTGATGTCGTGTGAAGTACGCAGCGAGGGCTTCAGGCCCCTCACCGCTTCGGTAACACATGGCTCAACAAGAACAGCACGGTCGGGTGCGGGTGGCGACTCTGCTTCTCGTCGTCTTCATGGCAGCGATGGCAGGCGGGCTCTGGTGGCTGCGAACGACCAGACAGCCGGTTGGCGCGGGCCCGCTGGTCGAGGCAAGGCAGGAGGCGGGTTCGCCGCCGCGCTCGACAACCGGGGCGCGGCCGGCGCAGCGCGTCATCTCCCTCGTGCCAGCCACCACGGAAATGTTGTTTGCAGTTGACGCGGGCCCACAGGTCGTGGGTGTCGGCAGCTACGACCACTATCCAGAAGCCGTGGCACGATTGCCTCGCGTCGGCGCGCTGGTGGATCCCGACGTCGAGCGCGTCCTCTCGCTCGAGCCCGATCTCGTCGTTACCTACGGGAGCCAGGAACAGTTGCAGCGACAGCTCGCGCGCGCAGGCATCGACGCCTTGAGCTACCGTCACGGCGGCATTGGCCATGCGCTCGACACGATGCGTCTGTTGGGGGCGCGCACCGGTCACAGCGACGTCGCCATGCAAGCGACAACACGGATTAGCACGGCTCTGGCCGCTATTCGTCGGCGCGTCGCTGGCCGACCGCGGCCGCGTACGCTGCTCGTGATCGCGCGTGAGCCGTTGACGTTGCGCGGCATCTACGTCAGCGCCGGCCGCGGCTTTCTCCACGAGCTCCTCACGCTCGCTGGTGGTGACGATGTGATGGCCGACGTTCCACGGGAGAACGTACAAGCCACGACGGAGACGATTCTCGCT
>JBOGIN010001052.1:0-4748 GCA_050742275.1 Vicinamibacteraceae bacterium | reverse complement strand
CCGCCCCTCGACGCGCGTCACACCGCGTCCAGGGTGGAGCTGTCGGCGCGTTTGATCCCGTTCACCATCCTCCGCGGCCACGACCGCCTTATGAGCACCTGCCTCACGCGCTCCCACGCTTCCTAATCCCTCCCTAACTCCGTAACCTGCACCCGATCAGACCCAATGCGTACCGGGATAAGATCCTTCACGAATAATCCGGGTTAGACGATCGTCGCCTTGGCACACCTGGTTGTGTACCCGAGCATCTTCGTGGCGTCTACCATCTATAAAGGGTAGTAATTCAATATATAATATGTATACACATTAACAGCGATAAGGAGCCCTCATCATGAGCAGCAGGAGCGTCGACGCCGCCAGAGAGGACCATGAGCTGATGACCACGATGCACTCGACGAACGGCGATGCGCTGGCGGCGCTGTTCAGGCGGTATGTGGGGATGGTCCACCGCGTGGCCTTCGATATCCTGCGCGATACTGGGGAAGCTGAGGATGTGGCGCAGGAGGTGTTCCTGGAAATTTATCGACGATCGCACGTGTACGATTCGGCGCGTGGATCCGTCAGGGGATGGCTCTTCCAGTACGCTTACCACAGAAGTCTGCGGCGAAAGGAAGCGCTTCGGCGGCGTGCGGCCTACGGAACCGAGCCCCTCGACGAGGTCGACGCAGCCACGCAGGATCATGTGCTCGACTTGACACGTCAGGAGCGGCGATGGGTGATTCGCGCGGGCCTGGCGCAGTTACCGGAGCGCCAGCGCATTACCTTGGAACTGGCGTGTCTCGAAGAGCTGAGCCTCAGGGACGTGGCGGAGCGTCTGAGTGTGCCGTTGGGCTGTGTGCGCCACTATTACTATCGCGGGCTGTCGCGTCTGCGGGCGTGGGCGCTCGTCTCCGGTGTTGGCCGAGCAGGAGGAACCGGAGGATCAAGGGCCGTCGGTGGTTCGGACCTGCCGTCGTTCCGTCGGAAAGGCGGCGACGCTGTGAACGAGATTGGGTATTCGCCGTAGCGCGTGGCGGGCGTTCGTATGGGGTCCGCGCGCTACGGCCTTCGATCCAGCTGTCTTGAGCCGACGTCAGACGTTGTCGTGGTCGGGCACCTCAACCAGCGCGAGCGAGACGCGGTCTCGACGGTACGAGGGCTTCGAGGAACGCCTCAGCAGGTCCATAGTCGAGCGGGGCATCGTTGCAGTAGCCGGGGTCGCAGCAGAACTCCATCGCGAACGGAGTGATACTTGCCTGAATCGTGCAGTCCGCGCGAATGATCTTGAATGCGCTGGTCAACGTATCGGCTCCCACCACAGTCGCACCTATGTGGCTGGCGAAAAAGTCGGCAAACGCGCCAAGATGGCGAGCGTAATTGCGAACGCGCTGACCGGAGTCTGCCCATCGCTTCCAACCCGCAGGATGATTGTCCAAGTGTCGCTCGAAGTTAACGCGAAGCCGGCCGATCACGGTTTCGAGGGCTGCCTGGTCGATTGGTAAACGACACGCGGACTGTATCTCGGTGAGAACTTCATCGAAGGCGATGTCCGATAGCTTTGCCATTGTCCTACCTCCAGAGAGTGAAACGATGTTCCTATCCATCTCGCACTGCGGAGTGCGAGGCTGCGCACGTCGGTGGGCAGCTCTCTAGATGAAATGCCGCGTGGAGCTGTGAGTTGTACCAGATACGGGGGCGTAACTTATCGGTGGTACTGCTTCTGGCACCTGTGTGCACCTGCGTTAACAGCCGTCCAAGCGGAGGAGCGAGGACGCATGCCACACTCGTCTGACCGCAGGACGAGCGGCGTGCGTCCGCCGGTCTGTGGCTGTATACAACCGTCTCGAGGGCACGACAAGCCAGAGGGAGAGAGATGTCGGAAAGAGCGCTGTTCTTCCATGGCCGGCTGCTTGACGTCGAAGAGGAGCTCGACAGGAATCCGACATCTCCCCTGTGGATCGACGGCGCCGGCGTCTTCAGCGCCGGTTTCATGCGCGCCGTGCTCGAGCACAGCCAGCGTGAGAAAGTGTTTCTGCCGAGAGGTGCCGGCTCGACGGAGCAAGCGACACGCATACCAGCGTGGGCCGCGCCGCACACGGAACGCCTCCGATGGGTCGATGGTGACGAGCTGAGAAATGTGCTGCGCCATCAGCAGCTCGTGCTGATGGCCCCCGATCCGTATCTATGGACGCTCGCCTGCGTGCGGGCGCAAGCCGAAGGCTATTCGTCGCCAATCACCGGAGTCACGCATGCTATTCAGCCAATCAAGCTTGCGAGCTGGCTCAGCAGTGGGATAGTGCGGCTGCTCCACGCTGCGGATGCGCTCGTGTGCACGAGCAGAGCGGGACGGTCCGCTGTGGAGAAGATTGTCGGGGCGCTGCCGGCCGCACTGTGCGGTGCCGAGCGCATCCCATTCCACACGCCGGTCATTCCCCTCGGTATCGAGCCTCGGCTATGGGTGGAAGGAAAGGAAGGTGGAGGCGCCGCTCGACGGGAGGAGGGGCGCCCGACGTCGTTGCTCTATATCGGTCGTCTGTCCGATGTAAACAAGGCGGACCTGGTGCCGATGTTGCTGGCAGTGCGAGACATGACCCGCCAGCGGTCCGTGCGACTCACGATAGCAGGAGACGATCGAGAGAGGCACCTGGCGCCGGCGCTCCGTGCGATCGGCAGGGAGCTGGATCTGTCGGACGCGCTCGGCATCGTCCCAAATCCCAGCCACGAAGACAAGTGGAGCCTCCTCCGCGAGGCCGATATCTTCGTGTCCCCTGTCGACAACGTGCAAGAGACATTTGGCCTCAGCCTTCTGGAGGCCATGCTGGCCGGGCTTCCGGTGGTCGCGTCGGACTGGAGCGGCTACAGGGACATTGTCGTTCACGGCAAGACGGGGTTTCTCGTGCGGACAATGATTGGGCGCTCCAGCCTGCGAGACGAAGGCATCGACATCGCGGGATCATGGCAGCGGAACGCCGACATGGCTTCGGCAACCTATGTAGACTTCGACGCATGGAAGCAGCACGTCACGCGGCTCGTGGACGATGTGGACCTCCGGTGGCAAATGGGACGCGAGGGACGGCGACGCGTGCTGGCCGAGTTCAGCTGGCGTGCGGTCATCCACGCCTATGAGGCGCTGTGGACGGACCTCGAGGCGAGCGCAGGACGGCTCCAACGTTGCGATGGCCCCAGCCCAAGCTTGCGATTTCATGAGATCTTCAGACATTACGCGAGCACGGTGCTGGACGATGCCTCGCCACTGCACTGCCCGGGAGACGACCTTCTCCCGAGCCGCGTCATGCTGGCCCGGCGATGGATGGATGCCGCTGGCATGGACGTGCTGAACGTGCTCTCGCACATCTGCAGACAGCCCGGCACGAGCGTCGCCGACCTGGCGCGCGCAACAGGAAGGGAACGGGACGAGCTCCGAATGGTGGTGATGCACCTGCTCAAATATGGCGCTCTGCGGTGCGGCACTCCGTCGGCGAGCGCGGTTCACTCGTCCGACGTATCGAGCTCGGCTCGCTCATGACGACACTTCCGCGTAATGAGCCGTGGCCTCGTCGAAGAAGCAGTCCTCGCGTACCCAGCTCGATCGATGGCTGCGCGGCCGATAGCGGGAGACGAGGTAGCCCCGATATCGGCGCAGATCCTCGGCGGAGAGTGCCGTCGTGCGAACCTCATACGCCGTCTGGCCACCCTTCACGCCGTAGGCGCCGGTGACGTCGCCATCGACGCCGGCGGGCCGGAGCTGCAAATCAATGGCGTCTCCTTGGTCCACGGCTTGGCGGATGGCGGTTCCCCGGAACGGCATGTAAACGGCACACTGGAAATCGTCAATGCCCGAGTCCCTGATGAACGCCTCGGTCTCGGCAAGCGTGGCTGCGCATTCACCGGGAAGCCCAAGCAGGATGAACGCCTTCACCCGGATGCCGAATGTCTTTGCGTAGTGCACCGTCTGGTAGTTCTGCTCTACCGTGCAACGCTTCTGCACGTTGTCGAGGATGCGTTGACTGCCGGACTCGGCGCCGAAGGCCAGCTCCACGCAGCCCGTGTCGGCGAGGAGCCGCGCCATATCCTCGCCCCACTTGGTGAAATAGCGCGCTTGAGCATTGCAGCGATACCAGAGGTCCCGCTTCAGGAGCTCGTGGCAGATGGGCCGAATCTTCGGCAGCGAGATGGCGAAGAGATCATCGAAGATGTAGACGCCGCGCCAGCCGGCAGCACGGACGTCATCCAACTGCCGGCCAATGCTGTCGACGCTCGACCACCTGACCGCCGTCAGCGCCTCCTCGCAGAAGGTACACCGCTCGGGGCAGCCACGCGCGGTCATGAGTGTGGTCGCTCGACGTCCCTGGAGCAGATAGCGATAACGTCGCAGAACGTGGATGGCGTTGTCGCTGGTCCGATCCGGCCTCGGTTGATTGGCGATCTCTTCCCGTGTGAGCACGCTCGAGACGATGCGGCGATCGGCCTGCCCCGCCAGAATGGCCACGAGCGCTTTCTCGCCGTCGAGAGGCACCAGAAAGTCGAAGACCGGCTGTGTGGCGAGCTCCTGCCAGTAGTGCTTCACGTGCGGGCCGCCCGCAATGACGGTGGTTCTGGGCGACGCTGCCTTGATGGCTGCCGCCAGTCGAAGTGCTTCATGCCGCTGAGGCGTCATGATGCTGATGCCCACCGCGTCGTAGTGGGACACCCAGGCGAAATCGTCGACGTCGTAGTCGTCGTCGCCAACGGTCACCTGTGTGCGGGGTAAGCACTGTTCCACATAGCTC
>JBOGIN010001051.1:0-2992 GCA_050742275.1 Vicinamibacteraceae bacterium | reverse complement strand
CGCTAGGACCGGACCGTTACACCAGGACTTTCCGATGGCGTTCACCAAGATCGATCGCAGACAATTTCTCGTCACCACGGGTGCGCTGGCAGGCGCAAGCTGCGTTGGCCTCGGCAGGACGGAGGCGCTCTCGCTCGTCTCCGCCCCTGACGATGCCGTGGCGTCCGCAGCCCCGGCGCGCTGGGCGTTGGGCGAGCTTCGTGACGCCCTGGTCGAGAGAGGCGTCACCGTTCGTGTGCACGAGCGGATCGAGCAAGCTGCAGCCGACGAGCGCTGCATCCTCCTCGCTGGCACCTCGTCTCCGGCGGCGCGGGAGGTGTTGCAGCACGCCCGTGTCACGGCGGTGTCCGCACCGGAATCGCTGGCGCTCGCGGCCGGGAAGTCCGCGGGCAAGGACGTGGTGCTCGTCTCCGTTACGACGTTCGCGGCCTGGTCTATGCGTCGTTGGAGTTGGCGGATCGCGTGCGGTATGCCACTGACTTGCCGAGCGCGTTGAGCCTGCCGCGCCCCATCGTGGAACAGCCCGCCAATCGCGTGCGCAGCGTCGCACGACTGTTCGTGAGCAACGTCGAGGACACCCCGTGGTTTCGCGACCGAGAGATGTGGCCGGCGTACCTGACGATGCTGGCAGGTGAGCGGTTCAACCGTTTCAATCTCTCGGTCGGCATTGGATACGACTTCTTGCGCAACGTCACCGATGCATACTTCCTGTTCGTCTACCCGTTCCTCGTCTCGGTGCCGGGCTACGAGGTCCACGCCACCAACCTCTCTGACGACGAGCGCGACCGGAATCTCGGCCAGCTAAAGTTCATCAGCGACCAAGCCGCCGCGCGCGGCATTGATTTTCAACTGGGCATCTGGACTCACGGCTACCAGTGGATCGATAGCCCCCAGCCCAATCACGTTATCGAGGGCCTCACGGCCGACACCCATGCTCCGTATTGCCGCGACGCGCTGCTGCGGATTCTCGACGCCTGTCCGTCGATTCGCGGCGTGACGTTCCGGATCCACGGCGAGAGCGGCGTCCCCGAAGCCAGCTACGACTTCTGGAAGACGGTCTTCGACGGCGTCGTGCGGTCGGGTCGCAAGGTCGAGATCGACATGCACGCCAAGGGCATGGACCAGTCGATGATTGACGTGGCGCTCGGCACCGGCATGCCGGTGAAGATCTCGGCGAAGTATTGGGCCGAGCATCTGGGTATGCCGTATCACCAAGCCGCGATTCGCGATCTCGAGCGGCGCACCGAGACCGACGATGAGTTCTTTGCGCTGAGCAGCGGCTCGAGGCGGTTCATGCGCTACGGCTACGGTGACCTGCTGCGCGAGGACCGCCGCTACGGCGTGATTCACCGTATTTGGCCAGGCACGCAGCGGCTCTTGCTGTGGGGCGACCCCGCCTTCGCGGCGGCGTACTCGCGCGCGTTCCGCTTCTGCGGCAGCGACGGCGTGGAGATCCACGAGCCGTTGTCGTTCAAGGGACGCCGTGGCTCCGGCATCGCCGGCAGCCGCTGTGCGTACGCCGACTCGTCACTCAACCCACGCTGGGACTGGGAGAAGTACCGCTACTCCTATCGCGTGTGGGGGCGTCACCTGTACGACCCGGACGTCGATGCGGCGGCGGGCCGTCGCCTGCTTCATCAGCAGTTCGGTGGCGGTGCGGACGCCATGGCGCGCGCCCTTGCCAGCGCGAGCCGCATTCTCCCCATCGTGACCACGGCGCACGGGCCGTCAGCCGCCAACAACACCTACTGGCCCGAGGTCTATCTCAACCAGCCGATTGTCGACGGTGAGAAGAACGACACGTACGGCGATACGCCGGAGCCGAAGGTCTTCGGGAACGTCAGTCCGTTCGATCCGCAACTGTTCTTCCGCGTCAACGATTTCGCAGCCCAGTTGGTGTCCGGCGAGCGGAGCGGCAAGTACTCACCCGTCGAAGTCGCGGGCTGGCTCGACGAGCTCTCAGACGCGGCGACCAAGAGTCTGGCAGAAGCGGAAACGCAATCGCACGACACCAAGAGCCCGGAATACCGGCGGATGGCGATCGACGTGGCCCTACAGGCCGGGCTCGGCCGATTCTTCGCCAGCAAGCTGCGGAGCGCGGTTCTCTACGCGGTCCACGAGCGCACCGGCGATCGGGCGGTCCTCGAAGCGGCGCTCGAGGCCTATCGCGACGCCCGTGTACCATGGGCAGCGCTGGCGGAACGAGCCAAGGGTGTCTACCTCGCAGACATCACGATTGGCGAGCGCCCGTCGCTGCGAGGTCATTGGCTCGACCGCCTTCCGGCAATCGATGCCGATATCGCTGACATGGCGAAGCAGCTCGAAGGACTCGGCGTGAGCAGTGCCCGTTCGGATTCTCGCCGTCTGGCACCAGACGAGGTATTGGCGGCACCGCAACGGCCGTCGTTCTCGTGCAGCCATACGCCACCGCAGCGCTTTCGCCGTGGCCAGCCGCTCGAGATCGAGCTGTCCTTAAGGGCAGAGGAAACGCCCAGCGGCGTGCTGCTCCATTACCGCCACGTCCATCAGGCGCAGCGCTATGTCACGACCGAGATGGCGAGCACTGACGGGCGTTACCATGCAACGGTTCCGCGTCGCTACACGGATGCACCGTATCCAATTCAGTACTACTTCGAACTGAGGCAGGGACCGGCGCGAACGGCCCTGTATCCAGGCTTCGAGCGGTCCCTGACGAACCAGCCGTATTTCGTGGTGCAATCCGCAGCGCGGAAATCAGGTACGTAGCCCTCCACCGCGCGCGCTTCACAGGAAGGACACGAAGATCTTCACCACGAAGGACACGAAGAGCACGAAGGGAAGAGGACACGAAGAAGGAATCAATTGATTCTTCGTGTTCTTCGATTCTTCGTGCTCTTCGTGTCCTTCGTGGTGAAGATCTTCGTGTCCTTCTTCACGCCGCGAGGCGCGCGGCGAATGCCTTGAGGCAGCCAGGCCAGCCGCCCTCGGAATCCACCGCATCACGGGTCTGCTG
>JBOGIN010001050.1:0-4885 GCA_050742275.1 Vicinamibacteraceae bacterium | reverse complement strand
GTGGAGAACCTTCGGCGCGCGATACGGCTCGCGCGGCGGCCGACCGACGGCTCACCCGACTCGCGCTTCCACTGGGTGCAGGAAGGCATCTGGCCAATCGAAGCGTTTCTCGAGCGCGCCGCTCCGGAAGAGCGTCAGCAGTTCGAAGCGGCGGTGCGCGCGGGCCTGATTGAAATCCCAGCGCTCTATGCAAATCAGCTGACGGGCCTCGCGAACAGCGAGGAGCTGCTCGAGATGACCGCGGCCGCGAAACGCCTGACGAGCTCGCTCGAGGCGCCGCTGCGCACAGCATGGATTAGCGACGTGCCCGGCTATACGTGGGGCATGGTGCCCACCTTGGCGAGCCGTGGCGTGAAGTACTTCTCGATGGGCACGAACCGCGGAGATCGCATCGGACGCATCATCGAGGCGCTGGGCGATCGGCCGTTCTACTGGGAATCGCCGTCGGGCGAGGAACGCGTGCTGGCGTGGGTGCACCTCGCGGGATACTCGCTCTTCCACACCGGCCTTCACTTCCGGGAGGCCACGCGGCTGGACGAGCGCCGGCTGTTGGACTACATCGATCAGCTCGCGAGCAGAGACTTTCCCTACGATATGACGCTGCTGCGCTACAACATCGGCGCGGACAATGGCCCCCCAGACGAGACGTTGTCGAACGCCGTGTACAACTGGAACGCCATCCACGAAACGCCGCGGCTCGTCATCGCGACCGCCTCGCAGGCCTTCGGAGCGTTCGAGGCCAAGCACGGCAAGTCTCTGCCCGTGCGGCGCGGCGAGCTGACGCCCTATTGGGAAGACGGCGCATACTCCACGGCGGCAGAGACCGTGACGAACCTCGCCTCCTCGGCCCGGCTCGTCCAGGCGGCCACCGCCGCAGCAATCCGGTGTGGCGCAACGCCGTGCGCGGACTCGAGCGCGCCGGACGCGTCTCGAGCAACGGACGGCGTGGATTTCACGTCCGCATGGCGGAACGTGCTGCTCTACAACGAGCACACGTGGGGTGCCTGGAACAGCATCACGGCGCCGGACGAGCCGTTCGTCCGCGAGCAGTGGGCGACAAAGCGCGCCTTCGCGGTGGCCGCCGACACCCAGTCCCGTGCGCTGCTGAGCCAGGCGCTCGGCGGCGCCGATCTGAGCTCAGATGAAGGCGTCACGCCGGCGACCAACGGCAGCGATGGGCAGCCTGCAGGCGCGGAGGATCCGCCCGGCGCCTCCGCCACGACCATCGATGTGTACAACACCATGTCATGGCCTCGCACCGAGCTGGTGCTGCTTCCGGCGAGCATGCTCGTGCCGAACGATCTGGTCGTCGGCCAAGATGGACGGACGGTGCCATCCCAGCGGCTCGCCTCCGGCGAGCTGGCCTTCCTCGCGGAGAACGTGCCGGGACTCGGCGTGTCGCGGTATCACATCGGTCGAGCCGCGGCCGCAGCGCAAGGGAAAGACGACACGAACGATCGAGCGAGCGGGGATCGAGCCTCCACACAACCCCTCCAGGTCAACCCCGCGGTCACGACCGTCGTCGGCGACGCGTCAGCCCATGGCATCTACAACGGGTCGGTCGCGGTGGATGTGGACCCTCGGAGCGGCGCCATTCAGCGGCTGCGGGTGCAAGGGGTCGACGGAAACTGGGTGGACCATTCGCGCTGGCCTGGGCTCAACACCTACGTGTATCAAGCGGGGCGCAAGCCGGGCGACGCGAAGACGAGGATTCCGGCGGCAGCGCCGCGAATTGCCGTAGAAGATGCGGGACCGCTCGTGTGGACGCTCGTCGTGTCGAGCGACCAGACGCCGGGCGCGAGCGCGCTGCAACAGCGTATCCGACTGGTGCGGGATCAGGCCCGCGTGTCGATCACCAACCAGATCGTCAAACTGGACGTTCGAGAGCCAGAAGCCGTGTACTTCGCCTTCCCGTTCAGCCTCGCGGGCGGCATCACGCGCGTGGGAACGGCGTGGGGACACTACGAGGTCGGCAAGGAGCAGCTACCGGGCTCGTCGATGAACTACCTCACCGCACGTGACTGGGTCGATGTTTCGAGCCAGGATCGAGGTGTGACGCTCGTGACGCCGGACGCGCTGATGGTTCAAGTGGGCGCCATCGCCACCGATGCCAATGCCGTCGGCTGGAAATCGACGCTCGCGAGCTCACCGCTCCTCTATTCGTGGGTGATGAACAACTTCTGGACCACCAACTACAAGGCGAGCCAATCCGGCGCTGCGTCGTTCCGCTATACGATCGTGCCGCACGGCGCCTTCGAGAGCGCGGCGGCCTATCGGGCAGCCGCCGAAGCGAGACACCCACTGCTCGTCACGCCGGCGAATCCAAGGAGCCAAAAGCCGGAGCCGCTGCTCACGGTCCGGAGCGAGGTGGAAGCCGGCAAGGGCGGCACGACGGATGCTGGCCTGGTCGTCACGTCGGTGAAGAGCGCCCCGAATGGGGGCTCGCTCCGCGTGCGCTTCCTCAACGCCGGAGCAGCGCCGGTACGGCCGTCATTCGATTGGCGCCGGTCGCCACGCGCCGTGACCGTCGTCAACGCCAACGGCGAGCGTGTACAAGACAAACGCCCTGGTGACGTCGTACCTTCCAAAGGGATGCTGACGCTCGATGTGAGCGGTACTCTGTGACGGGTTAGTCAGCGGTGGGACGGGGCGGATTCGCCCAGTGCCCGTCGGGGTCGGTTCCCACGAGAACGACGCCTTTGGCGTTCCAGCCATCGTAGGCACGTACCTCGGTCGTGCAATAGCGCAGCGTCAACCCGCAGCGCCGCCGATCCGATTCGTTGGCCTCGGAGCCATGCAGAAGCAGATCTGAATGAATCGAGACCTCGCCAGCCTCGAGCTCATCGTTCACGACCGCGCCGTATTGCTCGGGGTTCTCAATGGTCTGCGTGAGGACATTGTGCTCCGCCGAATCGCTCGGCCGATACGTGAGATGCCCCACCCGGTGCGAGCCGGCAATGAAGCGCATGCAGCCGTTCTCACGATCGGCACGGTCGATGGCGAGCCAGACCGTGACCGTCTTCGAGGGCGTCAGCGGCCAATAGCTGGCATCCTGATGCCAGGCCACCGCCTTGCCATCCCCCGGCATCTTGCAGAAGAAATGTGAGCCCCACCCGACGACGCTCTCGCCCAAGAGATCCCGCACGCACCCCACGATGCGCGGGTGCGTCAGTAGGTCGTAGACACGGCCGTAGCGGAGGTGCGCGGAGCTGATGGAGTAGCTGTCGCCTCCGGCGGCTACCGTGCGCGCGAGCAGATCGTCGAAATACCGCCGAATCGCGGCGATCCTCTCATCGTCGAAGATCCGAACCGGCTTGAGATAGCCGTCGCGATTGAACGATTCCACCTGCGCCATCGGAAGCTGACGCGGCGCCGTGACGGGTGAGGGGTGAAAGCGGAGGTCGCGCTCCAGCGCGGCAAGCTGCCCCTCGTCGGGCGTGATGGCGAATTGGGGCGCCTCGGCCACAGTACGCGCATGCTACCCAATGCCCCGGACGCTGTCAAAAAGGAAGCGGGAGCGTTTCATTCGTTCCCAGTGGGGCGTGGCAAACGAGCCGCCCTACTTCCACCACGGCCAGTACACGACGCTGCGCGAAGCGGTGCTCGCTCACGGCGGCGAAGCGACGGGGTCTCGGGCGCTGTTCAAGGCACTCCCGCCCGCCGAGCAGGATGCGCTCATCGAGTTTCTCAAGACGCTCCAGGTGCTGTCGCCGGGCACACGATTCCGCGTCGTCGACGAGCGCGGCCTGCCGCGCCTCTGGCAATCAACCGCCGAACCAGGATGGCAGCTGTAGGCTGCGCATCGTGTGCAGGCCCGGCGGGGCGGCGATGACCTTGGGAATCGAGTTGATGGTGACGGAGGCGGTTGCGATGTCGCCTGGCACGCCGCCGGGAATCTTCGAGTAGAGGTTGGGCACGCCGGCAAGGGTCACGGCGTCGTACGATTCTGGCGCGCCAAGGTACGCCTCCATGTGGAGGGTAATGAGCGGCTCGCCGCGGCGGGAGCCGACGCCATCCTGGATGATCCCGGCTACCTGCCCTTTCTTGACAGCGAGGAACGGGCTCTTGACGGGTCGTACCGCGAGCTTTGGCTTGATCACATCGGTCACTTCGTCGAGCTTCCAGCCCATCGCGTCGGCAATCATGGCAATCGACTCGGTCAGGCCGACGTGTCGGACGCTGCCCTCGTCTACGCGTGCTTGGAACTCCGCCTCGGTCAGTCCCGCGCCGATCTTCTGCTGGAACGGCAAGCGCCGCGTCGACGCATCTTGAATGCGCTCCACGAGAATCGTGTCGACGCGCTCGCAGGCGCACGTCAACGTGATGGGAAGCGCATCCATGGTGAAGCCGGGATTCACGCCGGTCCCGAGGACCGCTGCCTTGGCGCGCTTGGCCATCTGGTCGATCCGCGTTGCGAGGCGCTTGTTCGAGTAGAACGGGTACGCGAGCTCCTCGGTGGTCGACACGATGGGGACGCGGCAGGACAAGATCGCCTGGAGTTGAGGAGTGATCTTCTTGAGTGACGAGCTGGTACAAAGCACGACAACGTCCGGCTTTGCCTTGCGGATTGCAGGGACGATCTCCGGCGCGACGGTCACGTTGAGCTTGCGGTCGAGCCCGACCACCTCCGCGAGATCGCGACCCACCTTCGCAGCATCGACGTCCACGGCGCCGACGACCTTCAAACGCCGACGCGATGCGCACTGGCGAACGATGGCATTACCAATGGGGCCGAGCCCCACATGAAGAACACGAATCGGCATCTATCTCCTCAGATGTTACAGGCTGCAGCCTTCGGCTCACGGCCAATGCTGTTCACTCAACATCACGCGCGTTCGTACGTAGCGCGCGGGCCTGAAGAGTCTGTGAAGAATTCAAGTAGGGG
>JBOGIN010001049.1:0-5794 GCA_050742275.1 Vicinamibacteraceae bacterium | reverse complement strand
GGATCTAGGGATCTAGGGATCTAGGGTGGGGACTCGGTGGCCGGGGTAAGGGCCGACGCTGCTGCTTCTTCTGCTGTAGGCCCCATACGTTTCGCACCGCCTTCCCTAGCCCCCTTGATCCCTTGATCCCTCTACTTGACCAGATACTCAAACACTGCCTGCAAGTTGTCGTCTGGTGATGTCACTTCCTCGATCGTTCCGCCATCGCCGGAGGCGGCCATCTCGGTGAGCCGCGCATAGAACCCGTCCGGCTTCGCCGTTTCGACCACCAGCGCGCCAGACTCGAATCGCAGGCTGACCACGTCATCGTGCATCAGAAACTCACGCGCCAGCGCGCGCGGTTGATCCGACCTGATGTAGACCGTGTGCGGATGCTCGTCGATCAGCTCACGAATTTGATGGACGTCGCCCTCAGCGAGAATGCGCCCGTTGTTGATGAGGAGAATGTTCGAGGTCATCGCCTCGATCTCGTGCAGGATGTGGCTCGAGACCACGATGCTCTTCCCCGCGCGAGCCCAGTCACGGATGAGACGAATCGTCTTGCGGCGCGCCAAGGGATCCATGCCCGCCAGCGGCTCGTCGAGGATGAGCAGCTCCGGGTCGTGCACCATCGCCTGGGCGAGCTTGACGCGCTGCCGCATCCCCTTGCTGTAGGCGCCAATCTTCTTGTTGGCCGCGTCGGTCAGCTCCACGATCTCGAGCGCGCGGCGCGCCGCGGCGGTCGCGGCGCCGTCATCCAGGCCATTCAGCCGCACGAGCGCGCGCACCCACTCGAAACCGGTCATGTGGTCGTAGAAGGCATCCTGCTCCGGGCAGAAGCCAATGCGTGCGTAGAGCGCGGGGTTTCCCCAGATGGGCTCCTCCAGGACGTTCACGCTGCCCTTGCTCGGCTTGAGCTGTCCGGTCACGAGCTTCATGAACGTCGACTTGCCCGCACCGTTCGGCCCCAGCAGGCCGGTGATCCCCGAGGGCACGACCACCGAGACGTCGTTGAGGCCAATGACCTGGCCGTACCACTTCGACACGTTCGTCGCCGAGATCACCGAGCCGCTCACGCGATCACCTCCACGCCGCGCACGCGCCGCTCGAGAATGAAGATGGGCACGACAATCAGCGCGGCCACCGCGATCAACGATACGGCCCCAGGCACTTCATAGCGTGGGGCGACGCGGAAGATCACGTCGCCGATCTGCTCCATATTGGCAATGTACGAGATCCATGCCACCCGTGTCCCGCCAGTGACGAGCCTCAGCACACCGAACACCGCATGACTGAACAACGCCACACCCGCATAGACGATCCCGCTGAAACGCGCGCTCTTCGAGAGCGACGAGATGGCGAGCATCATCAGAGCGTTCACGAACGTCTCAACGAGCGAGGCAAGCGTGATCGATGGCACCAGCGAGATATTCGCCCGGGCAAAGCTGAAGCTGCCGTAGAAGACGACCTGCAGCAAGAGCAGCAGCATCGTGGGCACCAATGTCACGGCGAGGAGGACCGTCACGAGCACCGCCAGCTTGCCGGCCACGTACTCCGTGCGCGTGAGCGGCTTCGAGAGGTAGATCTGCAGCGCGTTGGCACGACGGTCGTTGGCGATGAGGCCCGCGCCGACGTAGATGGTGATGATGAAGATCGGCAGGCCCTGGAGGTCGAGAAAGTCCCGGAACATCTGCGGCGTGGGCGCGAGCACCTGCGCTTGAGAGAAATTGGCGGCGAAATAGATGCGGACGGCGTAGACGACAAACGGAATCCAGGCGGCAACCATCACGGCCAGGAACGCACGGCGGCGCAGAAAGCTCATGAGGCCGTGCGCCGCAATGACCGTCCATGCGCCCGCCGCCGGCAGACGCGCCCCCTCATAGCGGCGATAGCTCTGATCGTGAATCGGCATCGCAGACTCTTATTGCTCTCCTACCGCACGGGCGAAGACGTCCTCGAGCGTCGGCACGCTCGGCCGGAGGTGCCGCACCTGCACGCCGTGCCGCGCGGCCAGGCCGAACAGGTCCTTGGCATCCATGCCCGCCGGCACGAACACCCGCATCACATCGTCATCGCCGCCATGACAGTCCATCTGATGTGTGCTGAGCACCTCGACGAACGCCGGGAGGTCGCCCTTGATGCGGAGCTCGAACACGCGGCCCGCGGGTCCTTTCAGCTCGGCAATCGGACCCTGCGTCGCCACGCGGCCCCGATCGAGGACCACGACGTGGTGACAGGTCGCCTCGACGTCGGGCAAGAGGTGCGACGAGAGAATGAGGTTCACGCCCTTGTTGTGCGCGAGGTCCTGCACCAGCGCCAGCAACTCGTCGCGGCCGCGCGGGTCGAGACCGTTCGTCGGCTCGTCGAGGAAGAGCAGGTCGGGGTCGTGAACCAACGCCTGTCCAAGCTTCAAGCGCTGCTTCATGCCGGTCGAGTACGTCTCTGAATTGCGGTACCGTGCCTCGCCGAGCCCCACGTAGAAGAGCACTTCGTGCGCCCGCTGCATGGCGTCGGCTGCCGGCAGACCCGCCAGCCGGCCGCAGTACGCCACGAAGGTGACCGCGTTCATGCCTGGGATGTGGGCGTCGGTTTCCGGCATGTAGCCAATGCGACGCCGAATCTCGCGGGACTGCGTGCGCACGTCGAGGCCGAGGACGCTCATGCTCCCCTGATCGGGCGTGATGAAGCCGAGCAACGCGCGCAGCAGGCTGCTCTTACCCGCCCCGTTTGGGCCGAGCAGACCAATGGCACCGGCCGCGAAGGTGGCGCTCACGTCGTTCAGCGCCTGCGTCTTGCCGTAGGTCACGCTCACCTGGTGGAGCTGAACGACCGCATCGGACATCTCACTCATCTAGACGAAGGTAAACGCTCTGGGGTTCTAGGCGTCAGGGGTCAGGGGGCAGGCGCAAGCAGGCGTCAGACCTGATCCCGACTGACCCCTGATCCCTGACCCCTGACGCCTATATTGTCCCCCTGAGCCCGAGCGGGTCCGCCTGCTCCCGCATCGAGGCAATGACGTTCGTAATGTGCTCCTCGAGTGGGATGCCGAGCTCCTCGGCGCCGCGCACCAGATCCTCTCGACTGACGGCGCGGGCGAATGCCTTGTCCTTCATGCGCTTGCGGACGGAGGACGCCGACAGGTCGAGCACGCTCTTCGATGGCCGGACGAGCGCCGCGGCGGTGATGAAGCCGCACATCTCATCACAGGCGAACAGCGAGTGCTCGAGGCGCGATTGCCGCGGAACGCCGGTGTGATCGCCATGCGACAGGATGGCGCGGACGATCGTCTCGGGATAGCCCAGGTCGCGCAGAATCTCACTGCCCCGAAATGGATGGTCGCTGAGATCGGGCCAGCGCTCGTAGTCGAAGTCGTGCAACAGCGCCGTGATGCCCCAGAGCTCCTCGTCTTCGCCACACCGGCGCGCATAGCCACGCACGGCCGCTTCGACGGCAAGGGCATGGCGGATCAGACTCTCGCTCTTCGTATACTCGGTGAGCAAGGACCAGGCGTCGTCTCGCGATGGGCTCATCGTCGTCTTCGTTCGTACGCGGATCGTATCAAGAGGCGCGCCGCGGGCGCGAACACAGCAGGTGACGCCCTCCGCAGCCGCCCGGCATGATATATTCCTTGGGCGCCAAGCGCCAACCTGCTGGCGCCTGCGGCAGCAGGCGCCGCACGACTGATGAGGCGCGGACCGAAGGTTCGCGCCGAAGCGAATGTCAGCTGCGTTCCCGATCGGGATCCCCTTTCTCTGAGCCCGTGTCCGACCGCCGCTACCCGGATCGCCCAATTGTCGGTGTCGGCGCCATTGTCATTCACGAAGAACGCGTGCTGCTGGTGCGTCGCGCGACGGAGCCGCAAGCAGGTCAGTGGAGCCTGCCGGGCGGCGGCGTCGAGCTCGGTGAGACGCTGGCCGCCGCCGTCGCGCGCGAGCTGCGCGAAGAGACCGGCGTCGAGATCCATGTGGGGCCGACCGTCGACATCCTCGACCGTATCGTGCGCGACGCCAATGGACGCGTGCAATACCACTACGTGCTCGTCGACTTTCTTTGCACGGTTCGATCGGGCACACCAAAGGCCGGGTCCGACGTCAGCGAGATCACCCTCGCCGCGCCGACCGACCTTGCACGCTATCAATTGTCAGGCGACACACGTGCGGTCATCGACAAAGCAATGGACCTGTGGCGGGCAGGTCCATGACGTGCGCGTCGAGCGGCAGCCCTATTCGCCAATCACCTTGACCACGACCCGCTTCCGACGCTGGCCGTCGAACTCCGCATAGAACACCTGCTCCCACGGACCGAGATCGAGGTCGCCGCTGGTGATCGGCAGGACGACCTGCTGCCCCATGATCGTGCGCTTCAAATGCGCGTCGGCATTGTCTTCGCCCGTCTGATGATGGCGATACGGCAAGCCGTAGGGTGCGAGCTTCTCCAGCCACGCCTGGAAGTCGTCGATGAGCCCCTCCTCCCAGTCGTTGACGTAGACGCCGGCTGTGATGTGCATGGCAGAGACGAGCACCATGCCCTCCTTGACGCCGCTCTTCTTCACGACGTTCCGCACGTCATCGGTGATGCGGACGAACTCCTGCCGCTGCTTCGTGTTGAACCAGAGATAGTCGGTGTGGGTCATTATTCAAGAGCCAGATTCGCGTGGGCATTGAGTGAAAGCGACGCGGGAACGGCCTTGTCGAAGTGGCGGAGGCCGGCAGCCGCGATCATGGCGGCGTTGTCGGTGGCGAGCGCCAAGCTCGGCACGAAGACCGGCAGGCCTGCCTTGTCGCCACGCGCGGCCGCCACGACGCGTAAGCGGCTGTTCGCGGACACGCCGCCGGCAATGCCAACGCTTCGTGCGTCGTGCCAGCGCGCCGCGTCGAACGTGCGGTCGAGCAGCGCCTCGATCACCGCGCGCTGGAAGCTCGCGCAGATGTCGGCAATCTCGCGATCGGTGAAGAGCGCGCGCGCAGGCTGCTCCACGCCCTGCGCCGCCGCGCGCTTCTTGACGTACCGGAGCACTGCCGTCTTCACGCCGCTGAAGCTGAAGTCGGTGCGATGCTGCAGGGCCTTCTCGAAGCCCTTCGGGAGGCGCGCGGGTGGCGCCGGATTGCGGTCGCGGTGCGTGAGGCGCGCCACGGGAAAGTCAATCGCCTGCTCGTCTCCCTCCCGTGCCAGCCGGTCGACGATCGGGCCCCCGGGATATCCCAGATCCAACAGCTTGGCTACTTTGTCGTAGGCTTCGCCAGCGGCATCGTCACGCGTTCGGCCCACCAGCTCGTAAAGGCCCGCGTCCGGCACCAGATACAAGCTCGTATGGCCCCCCGACACGACGAGAACCGACGCGGGATACAGCAGCTCGCCGTGCTCGAGCACGAGCGACTCGATGTGGCCAGCCAGATGATGCACGGGCACGAACCGCACGCCGAGCGTGGCGGCAGCCGCCTTCGCGAACGAGAAGCCTACGAGGAGCGACCCCACGAGGCCGGGGCCTTGCGTGGCCGCAATGGCGTCGACATCGCGCCAGCCGACGCCAGCTTCCTCCAGCGCCCGCTCCGCAACGCCGCAAATGTCACGGAGATGCTGTCGCGACGCCAGCTCCGGCACGACGCCGCCCCACTCTCGGTGAATCGCGACCTGTGACGCAATCACGTTCGAGCGGACGTGCCACGGCCGCGCCGGATCGCCGGTCTCTTCGACAATGGCCGCCGCTGTCTCGTCGCACGAGCTCTCGATGCCGAGGATTTTCACACTGCTGTCCGCGGGGCCTAAAGGCCCCGCCCTACGGCCCCCCGTCCGCATATGGCGCGCGGCTTCAGGC
>JBOGIN010001048.1:0-3874 GCA_050742275.1 Vicinamibacteraceae bacterium | reverse complement strand
CCCTTGTCACCTCGAGGGTGCCATCACCTTCGAGCCGGCACTGGAGGCGTTCGGCGAGATCGCTGAGCTTCAAGGCGCGGGGGAGTATATCACGCGCTTCCGACCGTCATCCGGTCGAAGAACTTGGGCAAGTGCTGGAGGCGCAATCGTGCGGCGAGCGCCCGAACGCGCATCCGTCGCTCGGCGCGGTCGTGCGCCACCTCCGTGCGGAGATCGGCGAGATCACGGTTCGGTGTCGGATGCCACGTGACGCCCACGAGCCCCTGCTTCGCGCCGCGCCAGGACAGGAAATGGCCTACCACGCGAAACGCGAAGTAGCCCGCCACGACGTTGGGGCCGGGCACCACGACCAGCAGCCCGGACAACGCAAGCAACAGCGCGTCGACAATCAACCAGCGCCAGTGCCTCATGGCATCGCGCTCCAACGCCGCCCGCACGACACGCATCGCCTCGTCGCCATCCATATCGTCGGGATGGACGAGCGTGACGTCGCTCTGACCCCGGAGATGCCACAACAAGCGCTGCTCGGCGATGCGCTCGGCAATCCAATGCAATGTCCGCTGTTTGAGACGCGTGGTCAGCCGCGTCGCGCGGGCGTCGTGCCCCGCCTCGCGAGCGCGTGCACGCTCGGCCTCCGCCGCGGCGAGCATCTCGCGAAACTGCGCGACGAAACGATGGCGCCAGCCTGCAGCCGCGGTCCCGTCGGTCACATCCTCGTCTGGCACCTCACAGTAGGGCTCGTACCTGCCGTCGCCGATCGGGACGAGAAAGACCTCCATCACGATGCCCTACGATAGCACCGAGACCCAGGTTCCATCATGCTACCCTGTGTCCCATGACGCAACGCGACGGATGGACGATCGTGCTGCTCTGTGCCCTGGTCGGGCCGGGCGCCGGCGGCGTGCCGGGGCGTGGGGCAACTGGAGCCGTCCAAACCGCGCAGCAGCCGCAGACACCTTCCGGAGCGGACGCGACGGACCAGCCGCTGACATTGGAGGTGCGCGTGTTCGACGCCACTGATGAGGTGACGTCGGAGACACGCGTGCGCATCTTCAAGGCGGGCGGTCGCACGAACCCGCGGACCATTCGCGCGACGTCCGGCGCAGCGACCGTGCAGGTGCCGGTTGGCTTCTACGATCTTCAGGCGGTGCGCGAGCGTGAGGGACAGGTGGCCGGCATCCGCTGGGCCGAGCGCAGGCTCGTTCAGCGCTATCCACAGCAGCAAGGCCGTCACCTGGAAGTGGTCAATCTCCAGCCGGGCTACGGCGCGCTGCAGATCCGCGGCAGCGCGTCGGAGCCGGGCGACGTCACGTGGCGTGCGAACATCTACAAGAGTGGCAACGCGACGCAGGAAGCTGGCAAGAGCAACAAGGGCGGTGACTACCTGCTCTTCGTGGTGCCAGCGGGCCGCTATGACGTTCAGATACTCCCGGCCCTCGGTCAGCCGGTCTGGCTTCGGAATGTCGACGTTCCGGCAGATCAGACGCGGTTCAAGGCGTGGGAGTGAGCCTCACTTGCCTGTTGTGTGACGGCGACGCTCGGGCGGCCGTCGTGCGTCGAGTGGCAGCGTCGGCTTCCCGGCCGCTTCCCACGCGCCGTTGATGGCGGCAGCCGCCGTAGCAATCGCATCCTCCAGCCGTCCTTCGAGGATGGGCCGCGCGTCGGCGAACAACCGCTCGTAGTACTGGCCGTCATACACGTCGCCCTGACCGATCGCCTTCGCATCGGCGGCGAGAACCTTGGGGGCAAGGCGCGCGCTCTCGATGAGCGCATCGAATATCGCGTCGCGCGGCTGGCGAATCGGTGCCTGCGCTGTCGGAGCGACGTGCAGCTTCTCGCGGAATCGAAAGAAGAGGCCACCCTCGAACCGTTCGTGGATCCCATGCTGGTTCGAGAGCTGACCGTCGTAGTTGATCACGGCGTGAAACGGCACGTGCGCATCCGCCACGTAGTGCGCAAGGATCGCCGCGAAGAACTTGACGTCCTCGGCGCCGTAGGATGTGTCCCCCTCCTGGAGGCGCGCGAACGCTTGCACGAGCCGCGCGTAGATTTCCTGCGTGCGCCACGGCAGCACGCCGTTCCCCCGAACCTTCTCCGGCCCGAACTTCAGCACCGCCTCGTCATGGTCGCGTGGCAGCGCACTGAACGGATACGAGCCATACGCGTCGAGATCGAGGAAGTGCCGGGGCGTCTCCTCGTCGAAGCCGACGTTGCGCCACAGATCGGGATCGATCGAGTGCTCCACGATCATCGCGCGGTGCTTCTCGAAGAAGGGTCGAATCTCCGGCGTCAGAAGCGCGATGGCACGGTCGGTGACGTAGCGGTGAACGTCGAAGCTCCAGGCATGCGCCGTGGTCGCGGTACCGCAGAACAGGACGCAAACGAGAACGCACCTCATCGTGCAATCATAGCAGCAGGGCATGCCGTATCTAGGCGCACACTTGTCCATTGCCGGCGGCCTGCCGCGCGCCGTCGACCGTGCGGAAGCTGCCGGTTGCCGGGCGCTTCAAGTGTTCACGAAGTCCGTTGGACAGTGGCGGGCGCGCCTGCTCCAGACGTCCGAGATTCACCTGTTTCGTGCGCGGGTCGAGCAGGCAAGGCTTGCGGCAGTTCTCGGCCACAACAGCTACCTCATCAACCTCGCTGCGGCCGACCTCACGGTGCGTGCGCGATCGCTCGACGCGCTGGCCATCGAGCTCGATCGCGCCGAAGCGCTCGGGTTGCTGGGGCTGGTCATGCATCCCGGCAGCCACGCCAACGCGCGGGAAGGACTCGGCCTCATCGCACGGGGGATCGCCTCCCTGCTGCGCACCCGGCGGCGCGGACGCACGATGATCCTGTTCGAGCACACGGCGGGCCAAGGCACGAATCTCGGACATCGGTTCGAGCATCTGGCCACGTTGCTCGAGCATCTCGACGGCTCGCCTCGCGTCGGCGTATGCCTCGACACCTGCCATCTGCTGGCGGCCGGATACGACATCGCAAGCGAGCGGGGTTGGCGCCAAACCGTTCGCGCGTTCGATCGACTCGTGGGACTCGATCGCCTCCGGCTCCTTCACCTGAACGATTCGGTGAGGCCGTGCGGCAGCCGCGTGGATCGTCACGCGCACATTGGAGAGGGATGCATCGGCATCGAGGGCTTCCGTCGCCTCTTGAACGATCGCCGGCTCGCTCGCCTTCCGATGGTGATCGAGACCGCCAAGCATCCGCGCCTGCCGCACGGGGCGTTGGTCGACCCGCTCGATGCGATGAACCTGGCGACGCTGCGCGGGCTGTTACAATGACGCGGATGCTGACGACGACCGACATCGATCGCATCGCCGCGCTAGCGCATCTCGAGCTCACACCGGAAGAGCGCGAGCTGTACGCACGCCAGATTGCCGAGATCCTCGCGTACGCGGAGCAGGTCCGGGAGGTCGACACGACCGGCGTCCCTCCAACCTCGCACGTGCTCGCGCCGGCGCAGCGCCTTCGTCTGGACGAGACGCAGCCCTGCCTCGACACACGCGAGAGCCTCGCCAACGCGCCGGACGCTCAACGAAGCGCCGGACTCTTCAGGGTTCCGAGAGTTATTGGTGGATAAGGACAGGGCTCAGGGGTCAGGCCTCGGGGGTCAGCAGGCGTCAGGGGGTACGGGCCCGGGATCGACGCCCGCCGTGACGAGTTGGACCGCCGAAGAGGTTCGGACGGCGGTGGCCGGGGGGGACGTCTCGGCGACCGACGTCTGCGAGGCGGTGCTCGAACGGATTGCCGAGGCGGACCAGGCGCTGAATGCCTTCGCAACCATCGCCGCGGACAACGCGCGGGAGCAGGCGGCAGCGCTCGATCGCGACCGCGCCCGACTGGCGACGCTACCGCTTGCCGGCGTGCCCAT
>JBOGIN010001047.1:0-2797 GCA_050742275.1 Vicinamibacteraceae bacterium | reverse complement strand
GCGTGTGCCTTCGCCCGAGAGCGCGGTCTTGCTACCCTCATCGGGACGGAGACGGCAGGAAGGCTGCTCCCGGGCTCGGGATTCAAGGTCGGTCACGGCTATCTGGTGATCCTCCCGCGCGCCGCGTACGTCACGTGGTCGGGCGAGACCTACGAAGGTCGGGGCATCGAGCCAGACGTTTCAGTTCCCTGGTTGGTCGACGCGTATCGCGAAGGCTGTGACAATCAACTGGAGAAGGCGGTGGAGGTTGTCACGGGACTTTGAGGTCGTGGCGCCGGTGCAGGTCTGAACCTGAGCCCTGACGCGGCCGTTACTCCATTCGGAGTGCCTGCATCGGGTCGAGGCGAGCCGCACGGCGAGCCGGCAGATACGACGCGAGCACGCCGACAGCCGCGAGTGTGACGCCAACGCCGACGATGACGGGAGCATCGAGCGGTTCGACACGGAACAGGAGGGTCGAGAGCGCGCGCGTCACCGCGACGGCGCCACAGAAACCGACGGCGATGCCCGCCCCCGCCAGACCCACACCCCGCGAGAGAGACTGCCGGAGCACGTCGCGACGGGTAGCGGCTCGACGCCGCCGAATGCGAGCTCGGCTGTGCGCCGCGCCTCGACCTCGCGCATGCCGGCCCGCATGTAGTCAGCCACCTGGCGTTCCATGTGGTCGCGGAGCTCCGCATCGAGCTGCGCCTCGCGTCGCTGGCGCCATAACACGCGCTTCCACCAGGTCATTTCAAACTCCTCGTCCGGCATACGCCTCCAGCTTCGACCTATATACTGCGAGGACGTGTAGAAGATCAAGGCTTTCGCCCAACTCAGGTGAGCGGCCCTGTCCGCAACCCTATGACTTGCCCGTCCACGTTTCGGGTGAGACGAGTGGGGCTCGCTGACACTGGGTGGCTGCCGGACTTCGACAGACTCATCCTCGACGTCGTAGATTATGTGTCGAAGGTTGATGTAACAATGCCGCCTGCACGATTCCCCATTCCGCAGGGCACGCTCGACATGTTAATTCTGCAGATTCTGTCGCTCGAGCCCGCGCACGGCTACGCCATCGCGCAACGGCTCCAGCAGGTCTCGCGTGACACTGTGCGCGTGAACCAGGGCTCGTTGTATCCCGCCCTGCATCGGCTCGAACAGCGAGCATGGCTGCGATCGGCGTGGCGCGAGTCGGAAACCGGCCGTGAAGCGAAGTTCTACTCCTTGACGCGAGCGGGCCAGAAGCAGCTTGCCGTCGAGCGGGCGAGTTGGAACCGGCTGGCGACGGCGGTGCACCTCATCTTCAACGAGGGGAAGTAGGGCCATGGCCAGGCTCCTCAATCTGTTCCAGTGGAGACGCCGACGACTCGAACAGGATCTCGACCGCGAATTGCGGTACCACGTCGAGCGCCGTGTCGGCGAACTGATGACGTCGGGCGTGACGGAAACAGAGGCGCGCAGACGGGCCGTCCACGAGCTTGGTGGCGTCGCACAGGTGCAGGAGGAGGTGAGGGAGACGTGGGTATGGCGCTGGTTTGACAACCTGGCGCGCGACATCCGGTATGCCATACGCATCCTCCTGCAGTCTCCGGGCTTTACAGTCACTGCGGTGCTGTCCCTCGCATTGGGGATCGGTGCCAATGCGGCGATCTTGTCGCTGTTCGACCAGGTTCTGCTCCGCCCGCTGCCGGAAGTGGAGGAGCCCGAGCGTCTCGTGCTTCTGGACTGGAGAGGTGAGCAGCTCGCGGACGGCTGGGGGACTGGCAATCATGTGTCGTATCCGTTATGCCGCGACCTGCAGAAGCAGGACGAGCTCTTCGAGGGCGTGTTCTGCCGCCACCCGACGAGCGTGGCCCTGTCGACCGGAGGGCAGCCCTCTCCGGTTCGCGCGGAGATCGTGTCCGGGTCGTATTTTCCGGTCCTGGCCGTGCAGCCGGAACTGGGGCGACTCATCGACAAGTCCGACAACGTCCACCCGGGCGCCCACCCGGTCGTGGTGCTGTCGCACACCTACTGGAAAGACCATCTCGGCGGTGCGCCGCACGTGGTCGGTCGCACGGTCCGGGTCAATAACTATCCCATGACGGTGATTGGCATCGCCGCCGCCGGCTTCCGCGGCATCGACCCGGCCGAGGTTCCCGCGCTGTGGATCCCCGCCATGATGAAGCGCCAGGCGACGCCTGAGTGGGACCGTCTGTTCGATCGCCGCACCCGGTGGATGCACGTGTTCGGGCGCCTCAAGCCTGGTATCACCGCCGAACAGGCACAGGCCGAACTCCAGCCCTGGTTCAAGACGATGCTGCAAGAGGACATGCGCCGGGAGGGCTTTCCCTCCGCGACCAAGGAGCAGCTTCGCGCGTTTCTCGGCTCCACGCTCGGGGTGCTGCCCGCCGCGGGCGGCCGGTCGGACGTCCGCCGCGAGCTGGACCGGCCGCTCTGGGTATTGATGGGTGGGGCCGTGCTGTTGCTTCTGCTGGCGTGTCTGAATGTCGCAAACCTCCTCTTGGCACGGGGGGCATCGCGAAGCCGGGAAGTCACCGCGCGCATGGCGTTGGGCGCCTCGCGAGGCCGCATCACAGGTCAGCTGCTGGGCGAGAGCCTGCTCATCGCGCTGGCGGGAGGGCTGCTTGGTCTTGTGATAGCGCCAGCCGTCTCTCATACGCTGCTGTCCTTCGTCGGAGGCGCTGATCTGAGTGCCGGCATTGACCACCGTGTCCTCGCGTTCGCGTTCCTGACGAGCATGATCACGGGCGGACTGTGCGGCATCGCGCCGGCCGTGCAAGCCGACCGGCTTCCCTTGATCGCTGCGCTCAAGGAC
>JBOGIN010001046.1:0-2646 GCA_050742275.1 Vicinamibacteraceae bacterium | reverse complement strand
CCTGTGTAAGGAGGCTGCCCCGGCCCGCACACAGGCTATCACGGATACCGTTAAGTGAACAGTATTGGGGCTAAGCATTCATCGTGGACGCCTATCTCGCCCTGCTCGTCGATCCCACCGCCTGGCTGTATGTGTCTCTCGGTGTTGGATTGGGCGTGCTGTTCGGCTCGTTGCCCGGTTTCACCGCCACCATGGGGCTGGCCGTTCTGACGCCGCTCACGTTCTGGGTTGGCGCGCAGGAGGCGCTGGGGATGCTGCTCGGCCTGCTCTGCTCCGCGATCTTCAGCGGCGGTGTTCCGGCGATCCTGATCAACACGCCGGGGACACCGGCATCGATCGCGATGACATGGGACGGCTACCCGCTCGCGCAGCAGGGCCGCGCGGGCCTGGCGCTTGGCGTGAACGCGCTTGGCGCGTTCTTCGGCATTGTCGTGAGCTTGATCGTGCTCGCCCTGGCGGCCTATCCGCTCGCCGCCTTCGCGTTGAGCTTCGGGCCGGCGGAATACTTCGCCGTTGCCGCTTTCGGGATCAGCACCATGGTCAGCGTCGCGAGCGGCTCGATGCTCAAGGGCCTGATCATGGGCGTGGCGGGCCTGGCGTTGTCGATCGTGGGCCTGGACCCGATGACCGGCTATCCGCGCTTCACCTTCGGCAGCTCCGAGCTGCTCGACGGCATCGGCTTCATTCCGGTGATGGTCGGCCTCTTCGGCATCGCAGAGGTGTTGACCCAGATGTACGCGAGGCGTGAGACGCCCGCGCGCCTCGACGTGGCCGTCGATCACATTCTGCCGTCCTGGACCGATCTCAAACGGCTCACGCCGCACGCGCTGTTGGGGACGTTGATAGGGATCTGGATCGGGATTATGCCTGGGGCGGGCGCTGACGTCGGCGCCATCATGGCCTGGGGCCAATGCCGGCGCCTCTCGCGTGACCCGGGGCGGTTCGGCAAGGGGTCACTCGAAGGGTTGGTGGCGGCTTCGACCGGTGCCAATGCCGGCATCGGCGGCTCGCTCGTCACCACGTTGGCGTTGGGGATTCCTGGTGATTCCGCCGCTGCGGTGTTGATTGGCGCGCTGTTGATACACGGCGTGCAGCCGGGGCCGCTCCTCTTCCGCAACAGCCCGGACATCGTCGCGCAGGTGATTGTCCTGGTCTTCATGGCCTCCGTGCTCACGCTGCTGTGCGGGCTGGCCGGCGCACGGCCACTCGCCCGGATTCTCCGCGTGAAGGACGAGCTGCTATGGGGTGTCGTGCTGATGATCTGTCTGGTCGGCAGCTACGCGCTCAATCAGTCGATTGCCGATGTGTGGACCGCCGTGGTCGCCGGTGGCGTCGGCTTCGCGCTGCGCCGCATGAGCTTTTCCATGGGACCGCTCGTGCTCGCGCTGATCCTCGGGCCCATGGCGGAATCGAACCTTCGCCGCGCCCTCACGTTGTCTCAGGGTGACCCCAGCATTTTCATCACGCGTCCGATCTCGTTGCTGTTCCTCGTGCTGGCGATGGCGTCGTTCCTGTGGCCGCTGATTGCACATTACAGCCGACGTGACAATCCCGCGGCCTCGCCGCTGTAGTCGCTCGACGACGAGACAGCTATTTGCTCGACGAGACGTGCGACCAGTCTGAGGCCTGGGCGCGCTCGAGCCACGCCGGCAGCCAGGTCTTCAGACGCGCGGCGTGGGCGCGTCGTGCATCGGACATGGGCCAGGGCAGCGGCCCGACTGGAAGGCCGCGGGTTTGCAGCGCGAGGCGGATGCCCCACGGTACTGGAAAGACCGCGAGCGCGGCGATCAACTCCGATATCAACGCACGCACGTGAGCGAGACGCTTCGCGTCGGCCGACGTCGCCGCGCGTACGAGCGCCACGAGCAGCTCGGGGCAGACGCTCGCCAGACCCGAAACGCCGCCGTTCCAGCCAAGCGCCAGCCCGTCGGCCAGCTTCGAATCATCGCCAATCAACAGCGTCCAGCTGCGTGCGCCGCGCGCGTCGACGTACCGCCCGAGGTGATCGGGCCGGCCGCTGCTGTCTTTGATGCCGACCACATGCGGCTCCTGTGTGAGAAGCGTGATGGCCGTTTCTGGCGCGAGCGGGCTCGTGAAGTCCGGCAGGTCGTAGAGCAGGCAGGGCGCTTGAAGCGCCCGCGCGATCTCGGCGACGTAGGCATAGAGATCATCCTGGTCATACCGGAAGAACATCGGCATGGGGAGCAACACCGCGCGGCTGCCGTGCTCGAAGGCGTGCTCTCCCAGCTCCAACACCCGCCAGATGGACGAGGCGCCGATGCCGACGAGCAGCGTCTTGTCACGAGGCAGCGTCCGGGCAGCGCGGCTGACCAGGTCAAGGCGCTCGCGCACCTCCAGGTGTGGATACTCCGCCGTCGCGCCACCGAGACAAATGCCGTCGACGCCTGCCTCGACCAGCAGCTCCAGATGACTCTCGAAGATGGCGAGGTCGACCGCGCCGCTGGCGAGCCTTGGCGTCGTCACCGCCGCGAAGAGGCCGGAGAGCGCAGCGTGCGGCGGCCGTTCGGTGGAATCTTGAATCGTTGTCATGTGCGCGATCGCGAAATCCCGTAGCGCGCGGCCTTCAGGCCGCGCGTGCGAGGGCCTGAAGCGCGGGGCGAGGAGGCTAGCGCGCGGTCTAAAGAC
>JBOGIN010001045.1:0-5321 GCA_050742275.1 Vicinamibacteraceae bacterium | reverse complement strand
ACATGTGAGGAAGCGTCAAGCGTCATCTCTAGGACAACAGCGAGCGGATCAGATCGCGTATGACGAAGAACGCAAAGAACGCATAGAACGCCGAGCAGGCGAGCAACCCTGCTTCCCGCCAGAGCGGCGGCCTGACGGCTGCCGGCAGGAACCGGCGGTTCACCAGGAAGATTTGGACGCCGGCGATCAGGAGCACGATGCCGGCCATGTTCGCCAGGATCTTGAACAGTTGAAACGGCGAGGCCGATCGGATCACGATCATGCCCCAGATCGAGAACAGGATCAGCATGCCGTAGTAGATCGTCCGGATGCCCCTCTGCCATGCGCGCGCGCGGTGGCTCGACATCCACACGGCGTCCGTAATGGTGCGGACCAGGATATCGGTGTTCCCGAGCTGCGTCTTGAACAGGATCCAGAACCCGTTGAAGAGCGTGAGAAACCAAAATCCCGACCAGATCTTACTGAGATACTCGGCCTGGTAGGCGCCGGCGGCGAGCCCTTGCAGGTCCGTCCCGTGCGGGACGATGGCGGTGATCAGGTTGACGTTGAGGAACATGCCGAGGAAGCAAAAGAGGCCCCAGACCCAGATCTGGTCGACGTGAACGTAGCGCAGCCACTCGCGCCACCGTGCGAGATTGTCGGTGGTCGCCGGGAACACCGTGCCGACGTGCGAGTGCTGGATCTCGTGCCCGCCCACGGCGCTCGGGATCGCCCCGACCTTGGCGCCCATGCCGAAGCCCTTGTCGCGAATCCAGTTGGTGACGGTGAGGTTGCCGATGCCGCCAGATCCGGCCGTGGCCGCCAGCGCGCCAATGAGTCCCCAATCGATCGGCCTTGGCAGACCGCTGAAGCTGAAGAAGCCAACGAAGGTCTGCCCCCAGTGCGACAGCGGCACGAACGCCGCGTTCACCACGAGGAGGAACAGGAACACGATCGCCAGCATGGTCCAGGCAAAGTACTCGAGCATCCGCTCGATCGTCCCGCCGAAGGACAACACCAGGACGACGGCGAGGATGATTCCCGTGGTGACCCACGCCTGGGCGGCTTGATCCGGCGCTCCAGGCATGCGCCCCATCCACGCCCCGAGCAGCGTCGCCGCCGCGCTCCCAGCCAGCGCCGGCCATCCAAGCTGAAAGAAGCCGATCACGCTGTAGAAGCCTGCCCAGAAGCGCGGCCCCGGCTTGAGACGCATGATTCCGCCGTAGATCGGCTCGCCGGTGTAGAGCGTATAGCGCACGGCCTCGAGATTGAAGAACACCTGAAGCACGATCGCGACCGTCGCAATCAAGAAGATCGCTGACGAGTACTTCACCGCCGCCGCAGGCCCGACGAGCCACTCGCCGCCTCCGATCGAGGTAGCGGCCATGATGGCCCCAGGCCCGATCACGCGAAACATGTTGCGCATGCCGAACGCCGGCGGCGCTGGCAGGTCGGCCACGTCCCAGCGGGGCAGCTCACCGTGGTTGGCCGGCAGAAGCGAGGGGTCGATGAGACGGTCGGGACGCGTGGTGGTCGTCGTGCTACCGGCTTCACTCAAAGGTGTGTCCTCCACGGGTACGGCAAGTCAGAAAACGCTGTTTCTCATGGATCGACGGCTACCTTAGCACGAAGGCCAACGAACGCGGCCGCTGAATCTCGCCAACTGGCTCCTCCCCATCGTCCGTTTCGCATTCTGGACCAGGCGTCATCCGCGCCGCGCCCGCGTACTGCGTGTTAGAGTCGAACCCCTGCTGACGGCTATCGCCTCGTCCACACGTTGATTGCATGGGCACGCTATCGCCTACGCTGCGGCGCGCGCTCGGCCGCTGGGACCTCACCGCCATCGGGGTCAACCAGGTCATTGGCAGTGGGGTGTTCCTGATGCCGGCCGCGCTCGCCGCGCACGTGGGCGGCTGGGCCACGACAGGCCTGCTGCTCGTCGCGGGGCTTTCGCTGCTCATTGCCCTCTGCTTCGCCGAGGCGGGCAGCCGGTTCGACGGCACCGGCGGTGCGTTTCTCTATACGCGCGCGGCATTCGGCCGCTTCGTGGGATTCGAGGTGGGCTGGATGCTGTGGGTCACGCGCGCCACGAGCTGGGCGGCCGTCGTCAACGGCCTGACCGACTCGCTTGGCTACTATTGGCCCGGCGTCGCCACCGGCGGCGGGCGCGTGGCATTCACCACGGCCGTGGTGCTCGTCATCATGGCGATCAACGTTCGTGGGATTCGGCAGAGCGCGTGGACCATCAACGCCCTGACGATCAGCAAGCTAACGCCGCTCGTCATCTTCATCGTGGCCGGCCTGACGTTCGTCTCGTGGGACGTGCTGCGACCGAGCGGGACGCCCTCGGTGGAACAGATCTCCGCGTCGGCGCTGCTCCTCATCTTCACGTTCGGCGGCTACGAGGTAGTGCCGGTGCCGGCAGGTGAGGCGCGCGATCCGCAGCGGGCGGTGCCCTTCGCGATGATCATGACGATTGCCATCGTGGCGCTCGTGATGACGCTCGTGCAGGTCGTGGCGGTCGGCACACTCCCCAACCTCGCAGAATCGCGGACGCCGCTCACCGACGCGGCAGCGCTCTTCCTCGGCGCGTTCGGAGCTCTGCTCATTACCGTCGGCGCCGTCGCGTCGATGACGGGCAACAACATGGGCCAAGCGCTCTCCGGATCGCGCAACCTCTTCGCGTTGGCAGAGCAAGGCGACCTACCGCGCGCGTTCGGCTACATCCATCCTCGGTTCCGCACGCCGATCGTCGCGATTGTCGTCACCTGCCTCGTGTCCCTCGCCCTTGCGCTCTGGTCCGACTTTCGTGCGCTTGCCGCCACGAGCGCGGTCAGCCGCTTGCTCGTCTACACGGGAACCTGTGCAGCCGTCCTGGTGCTGCGGCGGGAGGGACGTGCACCGTTCACGATTCCGCTTGGCCCGCTCGTGCCATGCATCGCGCTGGTCATCTCGGTGGGCATTCTCTACGGCGCGACCGCGCTCCAGCTCCAAGTTGGGGGCGCGGCGCTCGCGATTGGGGCGCTGCTCTACGCCGTCGCCGTGCTGCAGCGGCGGTGACGCTTCAGGACGATGGGCGGAGCCGCTCGACGAAGGCACGCGTGCGCGCCTCGGGATTGCTTCCAGCCAGGAGGTCGCTGATCACCGCGACGGCGCTCGCACCTGCCGCAATCACCTCAGGCGCCCGCGCGAGCGTGATGCCACCGATAGCGACGACCGGCCGAGCGCCGGCATGTCGCGCCGCATAGCGCACTAGGTCGAGCCCCACGACGTCGGCGGCCGCCGCCTTCGTGTGCGTCATGAACACGGGCCCAACGGCGATATAGGACACAGCAAGCCGGAGGGCGAGGTCCACCTGGCGGCGCGTGTGCGTCGACAGGCCGACGACCGCCGTAGGGCCAAGGAGACGACGGACGGCATCGATTGGCAGGTCGTCTTGACCAAGGTGCACGCCATCGGCCCCGCTCACGAGCGAGAGGTCCACGCGATCGTTGACGATGAGACAGCCGCTCCGCGCGGCGACGCTCGCTTGAATCGCCTCGACCCACTCGAGCAGGGCACGGCTGCTGGCGCCTTTGGCGCGGAGCTGGAGCCAGCGGGCGCCTCCAGCCAGGTAGCGCTCGGCGAGCTCCACGACGCCGTATCCGGCCGACCGGGCAACGTCTGCGTCGACGATGGCGTACAGGGTGGGCGGGGCCCCCAGATCCAACACACTCAAACGGTCAGCGTCTCCGGCTGGCCGGCCGGTTTCAAGAAGCGATCCATGAACGCGGTGCTCAGACGCCCCTCGACGAAGTCTGGCTCCTTGAGGATACGAAGATGCAGTGGGACGGTGGTGTGGATCCCTTCGATCACGGTCATCTCGAGGGTCCGCCGCATGCGCGCGATGGCTTCTTGCCGGTCGCGCCCGTGCGTGATGATCTTGGCGACCAGCGAATCGTAGTACGGCGACACGTTGCACTCTGCGTGCGCAAAGGTGTCCAGACGCACGCCTGGGAACCCTGGCACGCTGAAGACCTGGATCAGCCCGGGACTCGGTGTGAAGTCCTCCGGATGCTCGGCGTTGATGCGGCACTCGATCGCGTGGCCGATGAACTTGAGGTCGCCTTGTTTGAACAGGAGATGCTCTCCAGCCGCAATCCGGATCTGCTCTTTGACGATGTCGATGCCGGTGACCGCTTCTGTCACGCCGTGCTCGACCTGCAGGCGGGTGTTCGCCTCGATGAAGTAAACGTCCCCCTGATGGTCCATCAGGAACTCGAACGTGCCGGCATTGGTGTACTGGACCGCCCGGGCGGCATCGACCACCAATGACCCGAGCTTGCGCCGCTGCTTCGTGGTGAGCGCCACACAGGGCGCCTCCTCGATGAGCTTTTGATGGCGACGCTGCACGGAGCACTCGCGCTCCCCCAGGTGCAGCACGGTCCCGTAGTGATCGCCGAGCACCTGGAACTCGATGTGGCGCGCCCCCTCGATGAACTTCTCGAGATAGACATCCCCGACACCGAACGACGCCTGCGCCTCCCGCTGCGCCGTCCGCAGCGCGCGTCCCAGCTCGGATGCCTCCCGCACCACGCGCATCCCTCGGCCGCCGCCGCCGGCCGACGCCTTGATGATGACCGGGTATCCCAGGTCCTTCGCGCTCCGAGTCGCCTGCTCTTCGTTGTCGACCGGCCCGTCGCTTCCGGGCAGCACGGGCACGCCAGCCTTCTTCATGACGCGGCGCGCCCGCGCCTTGTCGCCCATCAGCCGGATGACGTTGGGGGTCGGGCCGATGAACTTGACGTGGCAGGCTTCGCACACCTCAGCGAGGTAGGCGCTTTCCGAGAGAAACCCGTAACCGGGGTGAATCGCCTCCGCGCCGGTGATCTCCGCGGCGCTGATGACGGCGGGAACGTTCAGATAGCTCTCGGTGCTACGCGGCGGCCCGATGCACACCGCGTCGTCGGCAAACCGCACGTGCAGCGTGTTCTCGTCGGCTTCCGAGTACACGGCAACGGTCTGGATCCCGAGCTCCCGGCATGCGCAGATGACGCGCAGGGCGACCTCGCCTCGGTTGGCGATGAGGATTTTCTTGAACATGGCGGACAAGCGTCACTCTGCTCGGATCGCAAAAAGGCGCTCGCCGTACTGGACCGGCTGGCCATTCTCGATGAAGACCTCGACGATCTCGCCTTCGTACTCGGAGGTGATCTCGTTCATCAGCTTCATCGCTTCTATGATGCAGATGACCTGCCCCCTCCTGACGACGTCCCCAACCTCGACAAAGAAGGGAGCCCCTGGCGCCGGTGAGCGGTAGAACGTTCCCACGATGGGAGAGTTCATGATCGCCAGGTCCGGGT
>JBOGIN010001044.1:0-3454 GCA_050742275.1 Vicinamibacteraceae bacterium | reverse complement strand
CGAGGCGCCCTACGCGTACAAGGACGGGGCGACCGGCCGGCTGACCGGCGAGGCGCCGGCGATTGCGCGCGTCGTGTTGAAGCGCATGAACGTCCGACGAGTCGAGGGCGTGTTGACGGAGTTCGGTGCGCTGATACCTGGGCTGCAAGCCGGGCGCTTCGACCTCATCGCTGCCGGCATGTACATCACCACGCCGCGCTGCGCCCAGATTGCCTTTTCCAATCCCACCTACTCGATCGGCGAGGCATTCATCGTGGAAGCAGGGAACCCGCTCGGGCTCCACAGCTATGAGGATATCCGCGCCCGATCGGAGGCGACGCTCGGCGTCGTGTCTGGCGCGATCGAGCGCCAATACGCCCGGGCGGTCGGGATTCCGGACGACCGCATCATGACGTTCCCCGATGCGCCGAGCGCGATGGCAGGCGTGCGCGCCAGCCGCGTCAGCGCGTTCGCGGCCACGGAGCTCACCGTCGAGAGCCTGCTGAACAAGGATCGCGAGGGTCTCGAACGGGCCGACCCGTTCGAGGATCCGGTGATCGACGGCCAGCGGGTGCGGGGATACGGCGCGTTCGGCTTTCGCAAGGACGACGCGATGCTCGTGGCAGAGTTCAATCGGCAGCTGTCTGCTCTCATCGGGACGGCCGAGCACTTGACACTCGTGGAGCCGTTTGGATTCGGCAAGCCGCAGCTACCGGGGAAGGTCACGGCCGGGGAGTTGTGTGGGTCTCGAAGCCAGAGCCCGTAATCGGCGCTCGTAGCGCAGGCCTTCAGGCCTGCCAACTGCACTCACCGGCAGGCCTAAAGAGCCTGTGAAGAATTCACGTAGGGGCCGCCTTTAGGCGGCCCATGACGGCGCGAGTTCGGGCCCCTATCGGCCATGTAGGTCCGCCTAAAGGCGGACCCCACGAATTTATTCACACGCTCTAAAGGCCTGCGCTACGGACTCAGAACTCAAGACTCAAAGCTCAAAGCTTCATGCTCGATCTCCTCCCCGATCTGCTTCGTGGCCTCGTGGTGACGCTGCAGTTGACGGCGGGCGGAGCCTGTGTCGCGCTCGTCCTGGCCTTCGCCGGTGGCCTGGGCCGCACGAGCGGCACTCGCCTGGTGCGGACCGCAGCCGTCGTCTACATCGAGATCTTTCGGGGCACCTCCGCGCTCGTCCAGCTGTTCTGGGCCTATTTCGTCTTGCCGTTCTTCGGCATTCACATCGAGGCGATCGCCGCGGGCATCCTGGTGCTCGGGCTGAACATCGGCGCGTATGGCTCCGAAGTGGTGCGAGGCGCGATTCAAGCCGTGCCGGCGGGGCAGTACGAGGCCGCGACGGCGCTGAGCCTCTCGCCTCGGCGCACGTTCTGGCGGATCGCCCTGCCGCAGGCGCTGCCCGTCATGGTGCCGTCGGCCGGCAACCTGCTGATCGAGCTGCTCAAGAGCACCGCCCTCGTGTCGCTCATCACCACGAGCGAGCTGACGTTTACGGCGCAGACGCTGCGCGCCAGCACGCTGCGGACGTCGGAGATCTTCGTGCTGGTCTTGTTCATCTACTTCGGCGTCGCGCTGGTCTTTACCGCCGGCATGCGGACGCTGGAACAGCGCCTCTCGTTCTGGCGCCAGCCAGGAAGCCGCGCATGAAGTTCGACTGGGATTGGGCGTTCACGATCGAGATCCTGCCGCAGCTCGTGGCGGCGCTGCGCGTGACCGTGGCCGCGACGCTCGTCGGATTCTCGGTCGCGTTGGCCGGCGGCTTGCTCTTGGCGATCCTCCGGCGGTCCCGCGTTCGGCTGCTGTCGTGGACCAGCACTGCTCTCGTCGAGTTCGTGCGCAGCACGCCGTTGCTGATTCAAATCTACTTCCTGTTCTACGTGATGCCCGAGCTCGGCGTGAAGCTCACGCCGTTCGTCACGGGTGTCGTCGCGCTCGGGATTCACTTCAGCTCGTATCTGTCGGAGGTGTATCGGGCGGGCATCGACGCCGTGCCGCGCGGTCAGTGGGAGGCGGCAGCGGCGCTCAATCTCGATTGGCGCCGCACGTTCGTCCGGATCATTCTTCCTCAAGCGATCCCGCCCATCGTGCCGGCGCTCGGCAACCATCTCGTGGCGATGTTCAAGGACACGCCGATGCTGTCGACCATCACCGTGCTGGAGCTCTTGTACACCGCCAGGGACGTCGGTGCCGACACGTTCCGCTATCTCGAGCCGCTGACGCTGGTCGGCGCGCTGTTCTTGGTGGTGAGCCTGGTGGCCGCGAGCGGGATCCGCTTCGTGGAGCGAAGGGTTGGCACATGACTGGAAACGAGCCGGCCGCGAAGCGGGACGAGGCGCCCATCGTGCGGATTCAAGGCCTTCACAAGCGGTTCGGGGCTCTCGAGGTCCTGCGTGGCCTGGACCTGGAGATTCCCGAGGGGCAGGTCGTCAGCATCATCGGTCCCAGCGGCTCCGGAAAATCAACGCTGCTGCGGATGCTGATGACGCTGGATCGTCCCGACAGCGGCCGCATCGAGATCGCCGGCGAGTCGCTCTATACCGTGCGGAAGGACGGGCGTGAACGGCCCGCCGGCGAGGCGCACGTCCGGCGCGTCCGCCGCAACATCGGCATGGTGTTCCAACACTTCAACTTGTTCCCCCACATGACCGTGCTTCAAAACGTGACCGAGGCGCCCGTTCACGTGCTCGGTCTCTCGAAGGCGGAGGCGGAGCATGCCGCAACCGCGGATCTGGAGCGCGTCGGCCTGGGCGACAAGCTCACCGCCTATCCAGCCGAGCTCTCCGGCGGCCAGAAACAACGCGTCGCGATCGCCCGCGCGCTCGCCATGCATCCGCGCATCATGCTCTTCGACGAGATCACCTCCGCGCTCGATCCCGAGCTCGTCGGAGGCATTCTCGACCTGCTGCGGGAGCTGGCCGCTTCGGGAGAGACGACGATGCTGATTGTGACCCACGTGATGAGCTTCGCCCGACGCTGTTCACACCGGGTGCTGTTCTTCGACCATGGCGTCGTGCTCGAAGACGCCCATCCAGAGGAGATCTTCACCGCTCCGCGACATGAGCGCGCCCGGGAATTCCTTGCGAGCATCCTCGAGACATGAAGGAGTCGACACGAACGTGACTACAGTCAAGCGCAAGACCGAGACGGTCCAGGAACACTACAGCCGCCTGGCGGAGCGATACGACGACTACCTCCACTACTCGGACGACTTCGTCCGATCGCTGACGTCGAAGATGATCGAGACGCTTCGGCTTCGGACAGGCGATCGCTTCGTCGATCTGGGCTGCGGCACGGGCATGTACTCGCTCGATATCCTCGACCAGGTCGCGCTCGTCCATCCGATCATCGGCGTCGACCCGTTTCCGCAGATGCTGGCCAAGATCCCGAAGGAAGCGCCGATCAAGGCCGTGGCGCTCGATGCCCTTGCGTTCTCTGCGCAGGAGGGCACCTATGACAAGATCCTGATGAAGGA
>JBOGIN010001043.1:0-4502 GCA_050742275.1 Vicinamibacteraceae bacterium | reverse complement strand
CTTCGTGATGATGACGTCGTGGACGTGTCCCTCGCGGTGGCCCGCGGGTGTGACGCGAATGAGCTGCGCCTCGCGCTGGAGCTGCTCGATGTTGCGGGCGCCGCAATAGCCCATGCTTGCCCTGAGGCCGCCGACGAGCTGGTGCGCCATGGCGGCAACGCTGCCTTTGTGAGCGACACGTCCCTCGATCCCCTCCGGTACGAGCTTCTCCGTCCCGTCGCCGTCGGCTGTCGCTTCGAGCTCGAACTCATCCTGGAAGTAGCGGTCGCGGCTGCCGCGGCGCATCGCGCCGATCGATCCCATCCCGCGGTAGTCCTTGAAGCTGCGCCCCTGATACAGGATCATCTCGCCCGGGCTTTCATCGGTGCCGGCAAAGAGGCTGCCGATCATTACCGAGCTCGCGCCGACGGCGAGCGCCTTTGGAATATCGCCGGAGTATCTGATCCCGCCATCCGCGATGATTGGCACGCGGAACTGTTCCGCCGCACGCGCGCAGTCGGCGATGGCGGTGATCATTGGCACGCCAATACCGGCGATGATGCGGGTCGTGCAGATCGAGCCGGACCCAATGCCGACCTTCACGGCATCCACTCCGAGCCGGCTCAATGCCTCCGTGCCCTCGGCTGTCGCCACGTTGCCCGCCACGAGATCGACGTCCGGGAAGCGTTTCCGCAATGCCGCGACGGCATCAAGCACCCCCTGGGAGTGGCCGTGCGCCGTGTCGACGACCAGCACGTCGACGTGTGCGGCGACAAGGGCGTCGGCGCGCTCCATCGTGTCCTTGGCGATGCCAATCGCAGCGCCGACACGCAGTCGGCCGAGCTCGTCCTTGCACGCGCGCGGGTACTTGATTGCCTTCTGGATGTCCTTGACCGTAATGAGGCCCTTGAGTCTGAACTCCTGATCGACCACCAGCAGCTTCTCGACCTTGTGCGCGTGCAGGATCTCGCGTGATTGGTCCAGCGTCGTTCCGACGGGTACGGTGATCAAGTCCCCTTTGGTCATCACCTCAGCGATGGGCCGATCCAGCCTGGCTTCGAACCTGAGGTCGCGGTTCGTGAGGATGCCAACGAGGTGGCCCTCCCTCTGGCCGTCATCGGTAATAGGCACCCCCGAGATGCGGTATTGCCGCATGAGCGCCTGCGCATCGCTCAGCCGATGTTGCGGTGAGAGCGTGATTGGATTGACGATCATCCCGCTCTCGGAACGCTTGACCCGGTCGACCTCTCGAGCGTGCTCTTCGATCGACAGGTTCTTGTGAATGATGCCAAGACCGCCTTGCTGCGCGATGGCAATCGCCATCTCCGACTCGGTGACGGTGTCCATCGCCGCTGTCACGAGCGGCACGTTGAGGCGGAGGTGGCGCGTGAGTCGTGTCGAGACGTCCACCTGGCTCGGCAGTACATCCGACCCTCGCGGCACCAACAGCACATCGTCAAAGGTCAGCGCCGTCTTGAGGCCTCGCTCGATCTGCAGGCCTGGTGTGAGCGGGGTGGTCATCAGCTCCATAGGTGTCCTTCACGGGAAGAGGCGTCAGGGATCAGCAGGCGTCAGGGATCAGGGGCCAGGGATCAGTAGGCGTTAGGGATCAGGGGTCAGCGGTTCTCGGGTCGATCCAACGAGGTTTACGGCGTTCGACATTAGCCACCGTGCCGCGGCCCACCGGCTGACGCCTGCCCCCTGATACCTACTGATCCGTGACCCCCCTGACGCCTGTCTAGGCGGCGCCATGGCACTTCTTGTACTTCTTGCCGCTGCCGCACGGGCATGGGTCGTTGCGCCCGACCTTTGGCATGTCGCGGCGGACCGTGCGAACGACGTCATCACCCCCTGTCCGTGCGGGACGCGGTTGACCGGCGGGCCCGGCGGCACCTCCACCACCCACGAAGGCAGGCGCAGCCTCGTGCCGCGCCTCGAGCGCGGCAGCCGGCCGGCGAGGCACCTGCCGCCGGGCGGGCATCTCCGGCCCCATGCTCAGAACCGGGCGCAACCGCCACAGATAGCGGACCGTCTCGTCATCGATCCGCTCCTTCATGGCCTGGAACAGGTTGAAGCTTTCCTTCTTGTACTCGACGAGCGGGTCGCGCTGGCCGTAGCCGCGGAGCCCGATCCCTTCCTTCAGGTGGTCGAGGCTGTAGAGGTGATCCTTCCACTGCTGATCGACGATTTGCAGCGCCAGGCCCCGCTCGATCGGCTCGAGAATGGCCCGCCCCGCTGCCGCATTGCGCTCATCGCCTTCGAGCGCCGACACCCGCTCGAGCGTCGTCCGATCGACGATGCGGAGCGCGAGATCCTCGGGAAGCGCGAGGAGCTCGCGGCCGACGGTCAGCTCCTTCGCGTCGTATTTCCTCGAGACGACGGCCCAGAGCGCATCGCTCAGCTCTTCATCGCTCTGCTGATCGAAGCTGATCTCGTTGAGGTCCGCAGCGTCGAGACCGAAGATCTGCGTGATGTCTTCACGCAGCTTGCCGACATCCCATTCCTCGGGATCGGTGTCGGCGCCGCAGTACGTGTCGATGCAGGAGTCGAGCGCCTCCTCGCCGAGCATGCGGAGGTACTCGCGGATGCCTACTTCGGCGTCCTCCAGCCGAATCTTGCCCTCGAGGATCTGCCGGCGCAGCGCGTACACGTTCTCGCGCTGCTTGTTCATCACGTCGTCGTATTCGAGCAGATGCTTGCGAATGGAGAAGTTTTGCGCTTCGACCTGTTTCTGTGCGCGCGCGATGGCCTTGGTCACCATGCGGCTCTCGATCGGGACACCTTCTTCCATCCCGAGCCGCTGCATCAGGCCGGACACGTTGGCCGACCCGAAGATGCGCATCAGGTCGTCTTGGAGCGAGAGGTAGAAGCGCGATGAGCCTGGGTCGCCCTGACGGCCGGCGCGTCCGCGCAACTGATTGTCGATCCGCCGCGCCTCGTGCCGCTCCGTGCCGATGATATGGAGCCCGCCAACCTCCACGACCTCGTCGTGCTCGGCGTCGCACAGCGCCTTGAACGTCTCGAGATGGCGTTGATAGACCGGCCCGGGCACGCGGAAGAAGCCATCGATGTGGTAGAAGTAGACGAACTCTTCGTCGTCGACGAAGCGCTCCTGTCCCTTGCCGAGCCGCTCGGCAGCATCGTCGCGCAGGCACGCCTGCCGCGCCAGGAACTCCGCGTTGCCCCCGAGCAGGATGTCGGTGCCGCGGCCCGCCATGTTGGTAGCGATCGTCACGACGCCCTTGCGGCCGGCCTGCGCAACGATCTCCGCCTCTTTCGCGTGAAACTTCGCGTTGAGCACGACGTGCTTGGTGCCGCGCCGATGGAGGAGCGCGGCAATGCGCTCCGACTTCGCGATCGACACCGTGCCGACCAGCACGGGACGGCCCGTCTCGTGCTTCTCGATGATCTCGTCAACGATGGCGTCCCACTTCTCCTGCTCCGTGCGGAACACCAGGTCCGGGTCCTCGAGCCGAATCAGCGGCCGGTTGGTCGGGGCGACGACCACGTCGAGCTTGTAGATCTTCCCGAACTCCTCCGCCTCGGTCTCCGCCGTGCCGGTCATGCCGGCGAGCTTGGCGTACTTGCGGAAGTAGTTCTGGAGCGTGATGGTCGCGAGCGTCTGGTTCTCGCGCTCGATCTTGACGTTCTCCTTGGCCTCGACCGCCTGATGGAGGCCGTCGCTCCATCGGCGTCCCGGCATCAAGCGCCCCGTGAACTCGTCGACGATGATCACCTCGCCGTTCTCGTTGACGACGTAGTCGATGTCGCGGCGGAACAGCGTATGGGCGCGCAGCGCCTGGTTGATGTGGTGAAGGAGCGGCATGTTCGCCGGGTCGTAGAGCCCGCCGGGGCTCAGCCGCTGCGTCAGCATCTCCTCGCACTTCGCCATGCCGCTCTCGGTGAGCGTCGAGGTCTTGTGCTTCTCGTCGATGATGTAGTCGCCGGTCTGTTCGAGCGCCTCGCGCTCTTCGGCCTTGACGTTGCCCTGGATGACCGCGCCCTTCTTGAGCCGCGGGATGACGCCGTCCACCTCGTAGTAGAGATCGGTGGATTCCTCCGCCGGACCCGAAATGATGAGCGGCGTCCGCGCTTCGTCGATCAGAATGCTATCGACCTCGTCCACAATCGCGAACCGGTGCCCGGGCTGCACCATCGACGCGAGGTCGAACTTCATGTTGTCGCGCAGGTAATCGAAGCCGAACTCGTTGTTCGTCCCGTACGTGATATCGCACGCGTACGCCGCCTTCCGGTCGGCGTCGTTCAACTCGTGTTGGATGACGCCAACGGTCATGCCGAGGAAGCGGTAGATCCGCCCCATCCACTCCGAGTCGCGCCGCGCGAGGTAGTCGTTGACGGTGACGATGTGAACGCCTTGGCCTTCGAGCGCGTTCAGGTACGCGGGCAACGTGGCGACCAGCGTCTTGCCCTCGCCGGTCTTCATCTCGGCGATCGTGCCCTGGTGCAGCACCATCCCGCCAATGAGCTGCACGTCGTAGTGGCGCATCTGGAGCACCCGGCGC
>JBOGIN010001042.1:0-2394 GCA_050742275.1 Vicinamibacteraceae bacterium | reverse complement strand
AGCGATCGCCGACCACCCACGAGCGCGCCACGTCGAGCTCCAACTCGCGCGCCGCGCGCTCGACGAGCCCGGCTCGCGGCTTGCGGCATGCGCAGTCGCTCGTGTATGCGGGCACCGTCCCGCGCGGGTGGTGCGGACAATAGTAGTAGCCGTCAATCCGCACCCCTCCACGGCGCAGCCGCGCGTCGAGCGTCTCGTGCACCATCGTGACGATCGGCTCGTCGAGCAGTCCGAGGGCGACACCCGACTGATTCGTCACGACCACCAGCTTGAAGCCGGCCCGCTGGAGGAGGCGAAGCGCATCCACCGTCCATGGAAACAGCTCGAGCTGCTCCACACGCCGCAGGTACCCTACCTCTACGATGAGCGTACCGTCACGATCGAGGAACACCGCAGGCGACATGATCAGGATTCAGGATTCAGGAAACAGGAAACGGGATTCTGGATCCGTTCCCTGAATATCCTACATCCTCGATAGCCTCTCCACCGCGTCGACCACAGTCTGGGGAGGGATCCGACGCATGCACCGGTGATCGATGGGACACTCCCGCAGCAGGCACGGACGGCACCACGCATCGGTGCGCAGGATCACATGCGGTCCGATCGGCGCCGTTGCACGCTCATCGGTCGATCCAAAGATGGCGGCAACGGGAGTGCCCAGCGCCGCGGCAATGTGCATGGCGCCGGAGTCGTTCGACACGAAGGCGCTGCACCGGTCGACGAGGCCGACGAGCATTGTGAGGTTCGTCTTGCCGATCATGTCGAGAACGCGAGCGCGTGTTCCCGATTGGTGGAGCGCCGACACGATCGCGCGACCTGCCGCCGCATCCTCTCGTGCGCCAAGGAGGAGCGGCGTCCATCCAGCCGCCACGAGACCGCCGATGAGCGCGGCCATGAGATCCGGCGGATACTGCTTTGCGCGCCCGTACGCCGCACCTGGCGCGACGCCAACCAATGGCCTCGATCGATCCCAGCCGGCTGCCTCGAGCTCGTCATCGGCGCGCGCCCGGATCTCGTCCGTGGCTTGCAGATAGGGCATCGCGGCCCCTGACTCCGACGCCGGCGCGTGAGGCGCTGGCCCGGCCGCATCCGCACCCGTCTCGGCGGTGAGCCCCAATGCTCTCACGAGCGCAACGTAGTATTCCGAATGGTGCGCGCTCCGTGGCGTTGCGTCACGCCTGCGCACGGCGCGCGTCAAGAGTCGTCCACGTGCGTCCCGTCGATATCCCCAGCGCTCGGGGATCCCGGCACGCGTTGTCGCCAGAGCCGAGCTGAACGAGTTGGTGAGCAAGAGGGCGACATCCGGCCGCGCGGCCTCGAGACGAGCGATGTCACTGGAGAGCCGTCGCAGTCCGCTGAGTCCTTTGGCGCCGGGAAGCGGCACCACTTCGTCGACATCCGGCGCAAACGAGAAGAGCGTGGCGGCGCCCTCCGGCGCGGCGACGGCGAGATGCGCCTCCGGCTCGACCCGGCGAACGAGACGAATGGCCGGCAGCGCCATGACCATGTCGCCCAGCCAGTTCGGCGCGCGCACGAGAATCCGCCGGCCCGGCATCAGCTTTCCAGCTCTTCGCGGGCGCCGGCCGGGAACATGCCCGGCGTGCGCTCGTGCTGCACCTCGTCACGCCAGCGGCGGTGCATCCACAGCCACAGCGCAGGATACCGCCGCACGTACATCTCGAGGACGTCCGTGCAGCGTTGCGTGAAGACGCGCACCGGGTCCGGCGTGTCCGCCTCCGGCGGCGGCACCGCGTGCTCGTAGATCATGCGGTAGCGACCCCGTCCAATCGGCACGGCGAAGGCGGGAATGACCGGCGCGCCGGTCCGGAGGGCGAGCGCCGCGACGGCGGAGGTGGTGGCGGCCGGTCGATTGAAGAAATCGACCACCACGGCTTCGGGAGTATGAATGTGCTGATCGATGAGGAGCGCCACACCCTGATTCGCGCTCAACGCGCGCAGGATGCGCCGCAGGCCCCCCCGTCGTTGGATCACGACGTTGCCGGTCGTGGTGCGCACGCGCTCCAGGAGCTCGTCCAGCAACGGGTTGTCGAGCGCACGTGCAACAACGGCGATTGGCGGGAAGACGAGGCTGTGCGCGATGGCGTGGATCTCCCAGAACCCGAAATGTCCGGTGACGAAGAGCGCGCCGCGTCCCTGCGCGAGGGCGCTCCTCACGCGGTCTTCACCCTCGATCTCCACCAGCGCGAGCATCTGGTCGCGTGACAAGCCGCTGAACCGAAGCAGCTCGAACAGCAGCCTGCCAAAGTGGGCGAAGACGCCGCGCGCGATGGCGCGACGCTCGGCCGCCGACCGTGTGGGAAACGCCGACGTGAGGTTGCTCAAGGTCAAGCGGCGGTGCTGCCCGTCCAGCGTGTAGAACCCCAGACCGAGGAC
>JBOGIN010001041.1:0-4664 GCA_050742275.1 Vicinamibacteraceae bacterium | reverse complement strand
ATCCTTGATTCCCTATTCACGGTAGTTTTTCTTTTCGACGATCTTCCCGAACGCACTAATAGATTCTATCGCTCAGGTTGGCGAGAGATGAAGGAGGAGCTCAATCGATATCGCGCGCAGTATTCGGACGATCCCGAATGGGAGGAGTGGCTCACAGGTTTCGCGGAGCTGGTTTCCGGATTCAAAGCCGAGGTGGGCATCTCTGGAGAAGAGGAACGGAATTTCCGTTCGATCAAATGGTTCCCGAACCCTGGTAAGATGATTCGAGATGTAGATCTTTCCCAGGACCGTCGCCAATTCCTTGAATTCCTCAACGACTGGTTCTATCGCGAACTCTCGGCCGACTCGCATTTGGCCTGGCCAGGGCTTGCTCGAAGAGGCATCTCAGTTTTGGAGGACGACCGCGACAAACTAGAGAAGATGCGCTCGGATGCCGCAATGCTCAGCTCCATCTTGCTGACTGCTTTGATCTCGGAGGTTCAGGTTGAGATCCGTTGGCCGGACACCTTGCCGCGCGTTCAATACGTTTGGACGATTCTGCTTAGCGCGTGGAGCATTACGCGCGATCTGTACGAGCAGCGCTACAGCCAGCTTGTTAGCATCTAGCCCGACCAGCCAACGACGGCGCACGGCGGATAACAGGAGCGTTCACGCTGCGGCGGCTGCGCCGCCTTGCCCTTCGAGACACCAGCTTCAAGCTGGGCGCGAAGCTGGTGTCGTCAACGCCCAGAACGTTATGCGCCATTATAGAGAGCCGCGGTCCTGTGTCGAGCGGCTCCCGGGCTTGTGCATGTGAGGATCGGCGTGTCTTCGGAAAGGCGAGAACCGATCAATTTCAAGGGCATCCGGACCGTCCAGTGGGTCATGGGTCCGGTGCCGCGGCCGCGAATAGTTGATCTACTTCGGCGGTTGCTACGCGCCCCAGAGGTTCCGAAGCACGTTCGCTCTGCCGCGGCAACTCCGGAGCCAAGCCTCGACACGTCCGCGTGGCAGGAGGTAGAGACCCGGATCTGGGGCGTCCGGCTTCGCATGCCGCCGGGACTAGATGCGGATCCCTTTGAACTTCCGAGCCTCGAGAATTTGGCGGCGGGGGAGATACTCGTCGGGCTCTGGCGCGCCGAGGGCCGGTCGCTGGCCATCTGGGCGGGAGGAAAGCCGGAGTTTCCGGTGGGTGCCTACAGCGTGCGCCAACGGCCACATTGGAAGAACGCACCGAGGCAAGAGAGTCGATAGCAGGTCGGGACGTGGCCATTGCCGCATTTCGGGTCTCCTTACGCGGACAGGCACCGAAGTACGAAGTGGTAGCGTATTGGCCTTTCGGCCGGGGCATCTGGATGAGGGCTGCCGCGCACGCAGATCGTCGGGGGGGACAGGAGGAATTCTTGTGCGCACTACGCACCCTGCGAATCGAGGAGGACGAGTGGACAGGATGGTCGTCCGGCGATTCGTAAGAGAGTCGGCGAGGCAAGGCAGCGGCTCTAACGGCTATAACAGCAGCGTTTACGCTGAGCGGCGCTTGTGCGCCGCTTGCCCTGCGGGACACCCGCGCTTCGCGCGGGCGTCGGTAACCGCAGAAATATTAGCTGCCATATCTGCGGCGCATTTGAAAGGGAACCGCCGAGAGCCTGCAAATGGCAACCCTGGGCGTGTTCGGTCCGGCGTCCAGCAGAGTCCTCGACGCTTCCATGCAGGAAGAAATAAGCAAATGCCAACCGCCAGGAGACCGCATGATGTCGGGGGAGCGATGGAGATGGCGTATAACGATGAGGTGAAGCTGCCGGCCGGCCGGACGACGGTGAAGCTATCGGCCACCGGCAAAGCCGCGGCGACACACCTGCGCTCGGACAGGCCGCAGCTTACCTCACACGCGTTAGATGGCTAACGGATGGCTAACGGCTACTTCACGGAGCATCGTATGAAACCGCCCTTCTACACGTCGTGGTCGATCGCTATGACGCTCGTCGCTCTGTCTACCGTTGCCGGATGCTTCGCGAGGTCAGCACCTTCAGGTGATGACACGGCCAGTTCCGTGGGCGTGATGACACCGGGTGAACTCCAAGCGCTCCCCAGCAACCCGCCAGACCAGCGCTCGGCTTACGGCACTGATTCAAGTCAGTACGGAGAGCTACGCGTACCTTCGGACCCGGGGCCGCATCCCGTGGCGATTCTCATCCATGGCGGTTGCTTCAAAGCTGCCTACGCGACACTGCGTGATCTTGCACCGATGGGCGACGCACTCAAGGAGATGGGCATCGCGACGTGGAACATCGAGTACCGCCGGCTGGGCCAACCCGGCGGGGGCTGGCCGGGGACCTACTTGGACGTCGGGCGTGCCGTCGATCACCTCCGCACACTCGCCGGGCAACACGCGCTCGACCTCGGCCGCGTAGTCATCGTTGGGCACTCGGCTGGCGGACACCTGGCCATGTGGGCGGCGGCGCGCCCACGGGTGCCAACAGCCAGCCCCATATCCGTGGCAGCACCGCTTCCGGTCCGCGGCGTCATGGATCTAGCCGGGCCGGTCGACATGACGGCGAACATCTCAGGGTACGAGGGCCTATGTGGCGATACGGTCATCACCACGCTGCTCGGTGGCACGCCTGCGACGGTGCCGGAGCGTTACGCGCACGCTTCGGCGATCAAGCTGCTCCCGCTCGGGATCCCGCAGGTGCTCGTCATCGGCGAACACGAGGACTTCGTGCCCCGGCGGCTCGCGGAGGCCTATACCCAAGCAGCTACGCAGGCTGGCGATCCGGTGCGCCTGATCGTCATCCCACGCGTCGGCCACTTCGAAATAGCCAGCCCGCACGACTCACCGTGGGCGCAGGTCGAGTCGGCGATCCGGGCATTGCTAGACGGAAAGTTGCCTCCGGAAGGCACGGGGAGCGATGATGGGCCACCGCAGTAAATCACGAAGCAAGCAACTACGCGGAATCAGCCGGCGCGCGCGGAGTACATGCCAACCAACCGTCCACCGTGGCCGCCTGTTGTCGCACAGCGCTCGCGTACTCGATTACGCTGAGCGAGCCATCTAACGGCAGGGCGTTCGACCGCGCTGTTGAAGCAGCCATGGTCCACCTCTCAGGCCAGGCTCGCGCCGTTGCCAGCAGTATTGCAGCCGTTGCCGCTGTGCTTGGCGGCTGCGCTAGGCAACCACGAGCGGAGCACGTCATCTAACAGGAGCGTTCACGCAGCGCGGCGCTTCGCGCCGCTTGCACCGCAGGTTGTTCACAAGTATCGGCACGCGAAGGGCGGTGACGCCCGGAACGTTAGACGATATACGAGCCGCAACAAGAACCGACTCGGATCGAGCCAGGGAGCGCTTGAGTATGCGCGACGGTGTGGTTTCTCAACGTTTCATTGGCATGAAATCGCGCGCTCGTCCGAACGGTTTGATCGTCGCGACCAGGGTTGTTATTGTTCGGGCAGATTTCATCCCTGAGAGGTTATATGCTATCTCCGGCACATGATCTCGAGTCGCTCCTACTCGCTCTGCCTCGCAGCGAACGCGCCCGTTGCCGAGCGACTCCTCGCGAGTCTTTGACGAGGAGTCGGACCGTCGAGGAAGCGTGGCAAGCGGAGGTCCGGAGCCGCTCAGAACGGTTCCGAGCTGGCGAGCTGAAAGCTTGTTGCGCCTGCGCTCGGCTCACGCCGAGCTTCAGCGCGTCGGTAACGGCAAGAGCGTAAGGCGAAAGCCTCCTATCCACACGGAGTCGCTTGTTGCAGGAAGAGAATGCGTCTCCCCGCGTTGAGCCGTGGGGCCGGCGCTATGGTTCGTCCGGGCTCTTAGTCGTATGTCTGCATGGTGGACCGGGCGCTCCGGGCGAACTCGCTCCGGTCGCACAACGATTGAGCACTGCGTTCCGCGTCCTCGAGCCGTTTGAGCGGCGCTCCGGGACACTCACCCTCAACCTCCAAGTGCATGTTGACGACCTTGCGCGGCTCGTACGAGAAACTGGTTCGCAGAAGGCGGCTCTGCTCGGATTCTCCTCTGGCGCAATCACGGCGCTGGCGTTCGCGTCAATGTATCCCGAACTGGCCTCTACGGTCGTGCTGGTCGGTACGGCGACGCTGACCACCGAGGCGCGAGCTGAGTTCAAGCGGCGGCTCAGCGAGCGCCTCGACGCGGTGACGGCGAGACGACTGGCTGAGCTCGGCGCCCGCCCTGACACGGACGAGCGCCTCGAAGCTCAGGCAGCCCTCGTCACGCAAGCGTATTTGGTTGATCCTTTGGTGTTGCCGGAACACGTCTGGGTGGATGCTCGTGGGCACCACGACACTTGGCGAGACATGCTGCGGCTCCAGGAATCCGGCGAGCATCCGGAGAGCTTCCGCTCGATTAGCTGCTCATTGCTCATGATCCACGGTAGGGAGGACCCGCATCCCGGCGAGATCATCCGGCGCTCGCTTCATGCGGTGGTTCCGCAGCTGGAGTACACGGAACTTGCCGGATGCGGTCACTACCCCTGGCTCGAGCGATCGGCACGGGAGGAGTTCTACGCAGTTCTGGAGCGCTGGCTGAAGAATCACGCCACGGCCTCGCATGCGTCGTACGGAGGCCTTCGCCTCTAACATGACCGTTACCGTTTCGGGCCGCCGACGCGGCCTTTGCCGGCCAGGTCGAGATTTCTCACGTGATGTCGGCGGGTAGGCCGGCCGGACAC
>JBOGIN010001040.1:0-4028 GCA_050742275.1 Vicinamibacteraceae bacterium | reverse complement strand
CGATATCTCGAACCAGGCGCCCGTGTACCACATGTGGCAAATCCTGGAGCCGAACCTCGAAACCGTCAGGCGCCGTCTCGCCGCGGCCTTCGGGTGCAGCGCCGACGAGATCGCCATTACGCGAAATGCCAGCGAGGCGCTCCAAATCGCGCAGCTCGGCATCGATTTGCGGCGCGGCGATGAGGTCGTGACGACGAACCAGGATTACGGTCGCATGCTCGACACGTGGGACCAGCGTGCCCGGCGCGATGGGATCGAAGTGAAGAAGATCTCGTTTCCGGTTCCACCGCCATCGCTGGACGATCTGGCGGATCGTCTCATCGCTGCCCTGACCCCGGAGACGAGGGTCCTGCACTTCTGCCACATTACCAACTTGACCGGACAGATCTTTCCGGTTCGGCGAATCTGTGATGAAGCGCGGCGGCGCGGAATCCGAACCATCGTGGACGGCGCGCACGCCTTCGCACACTTCCCATACACGCTCGAGGACCTCGGGTGCGACTATTACGGCACCAGCTTGCACAAGTGGCTGCTGGCGCCGATTGGCACCGGCTTCCTGTACGTGCGCCGCGAGAACATCGCGTCGCTCTGGCCGCTGACGCCGGCGCCGGAGAAGCGCGCGAGCGACATCCGAAAGTTCGAGGAGATCGGCACGCACCCAGCCGCCAACCACAATGCCATCGCAGAAGCCCTGAGCTTCCACGATGGCATTGGCATCGAGCGCAAGGCGGCCCGGTTACGCTACTTGCGAGACCGCTGGGCGACGCGGCTGCAACACTCTCCCCGCATTCGCATTCACACGAATCTCGACCCGGCCCACTCGTGCGCGATTGGGACCGTGCAGATCACCGGCATTGCCGCGCCGAAGGTCGTCGCTCGCCTATGGGAGCGCTGGCGCATCATCGCAACGCCGATCGAGCATGCCGAATACGAAGGCGTGCGCATCACCCCGAACGTCTATACGACGCTCGAAGAGATCGATACGTTTGTCGAGGCGATGGAGGAGATGGTCGCCAAGGGCGTCGGCTGAGCCGGAAGGAACAGGGACGTCCCTTCACGGGGAACTCTCCTGGCTCACGCGTGGAAGCACGAACGTGACGTTTCTGAACGTGCCTCTCGCGTTCGCCAGCTCGGAGGGCACCGGGTCTCGGTGAACCAGATACACGCGACCGTGGCGATAGCCGAGATACACGCGCCGAGCGATGAGCGGCGGGACTTCGCGCTCTCGGTAGTAGTAGTGAAAGGCGTACGGGACCAACATATACGGCCCGGTATCGAACATGAACGGCAGATTCGTCAGATAGAGCGGTTGGGACCCTCGAGCCAGCTCCCGCCCGAACTGCACGATGACGGCCCTGGAGAGACGCGTCGCCTCTCGCCACAGGCTGACCTGATGGTGAACGCTCGCGATCCAGTACGTGCCGCACACGACGAGGGCCACGGCAAATGTCGCTCGTCCGGGTCGCGACGGGCGGCGCGCCAGTTCTCCCAAGGCGAGGCCGAGCCACAACGCCCACCAGATGCCGGCGGTGTACAAGAATCGGCGTGGAACGAGCGTGGTGGCGAGGATCTCGTACCACAGCACGGGGACGAGCGTGCCACCAACGAGCAAAGCGAGTCCGACCGTCGTCCCGGGATGACGGCGCAGGGTGAGCAGCGCGCCGAGAGGAAGCACGATCAGGAGCGTCAGCATCTGACTGCCGAGCAGCACGAACGACACCGCCTCGGCCCTCTCGTATGGGAGGGGCGTGACGGCGAACGCGAACAGGGCGTGGCCGAGATTGCCCAAGACCGCTGACGGCTCGAACAGCGAGAAGAAGTCGCCGTACGCGCCTCCCATCACGGAGAACACCTGCGCCCTTACCGTGACGTATATGACGGCGACGGCAAACAACACAGCCGAGTACGCACCGTAGCGCCCCCATGGACGCGCGCCACCGCGCGTCGCGAGCAGCCCGAGGACGAGGAACTCAACAGGCGCGAGGACACCGGTTTCTTTCGCGAAGGCAGCAACGAGTGCGGAGGCGCCACCGATCGCCATCCACGCCGCCGATCGCCGGCGGGACGCGGCCTGCAGCGCGGCCAAGCCGCTGATGAAAGCGCCGAGCAGGCCGGTTGTGGCCAAGAGATCGCATTCCACGGCAAACCACAGGTAACCCTCCGCGGCCCACGGCGCGAGGAGAAACGTCACGCCCGAGACGATCTGCGCGGGCGCCGAAAACCGCAGGCGCGAGGCGATCCACCACACGCCGATTGCATTCGCGACGTGCAGTGCGAGAGATACAGCGGCGTAGCCGCTCGGCAGCTCCCAACCGAACCATGCGTACTGGAAGCGCGCGGCAATGTCAGTCAGGGGACGGTAGAAGCCAAACAACGGCGCCGAGACCAGCCTGCCGATCGTGTGCTGCCCGGACTCACCGGCGATCGCGAAATCGTCAACGAGGAAGAAGTAGCGCTCGACGTGCGGCAGCACCATCCAGAGATAGGCGGTTGTCAGCACGGCGCCCGCGACGAGCGCGAATGACGTGTTCCATCCGCGTCCGGCTGGGCCCTCGACGCTGTCCCCGCGCGAGCGCGCAGTCGCCGTCAGCACGGCGCCGAGCAGCGACCACACCGCGAGGCACAGCCAGAGCAGTGTTCCCGTCGGCAGAATGTCTTCATACGGCGGCGCGCCACTCGGCTGCCACGACGACCAAGACATGGCAACGACGATGAGCCCGGCCGCCCAGGTGAGCCAATGGACGATCCACAGACGCAGGCTCGCAGCGGTGACCATTACTCTTGTCCGCGCCATGGTCTCGTTCTTCACGGCTCAGATTCTAGCTGCACAGCCGAAGGGCGCGTGAAGCGAGACCTCGGCGTGCGGCGTGAGCCCGGTTAGCGGACGATGGCGTCTCCTGGTATCGTGGGACACGTATCGGCAGGCCGATCGACATGGGGAGACCACGCATGGCACCGCAAGGGGCGCCATCTACAGCGGCAATCACCGCCGAGCATTGGCCCGCTTCGAAGCGGCAGTCCAGAGACCTCACCGTAGTGATTCCGGCCCTGGACGAGGGGCCGAACCTTGTTTGGCTGCTCCCCGAGCTCACCGAGGCACTCGAAGCGCTCAGCCTGTCGTTCGACATCGTTCTCGTCAGCCCGCGACCGGACGAGTTGACGCGCGAGGCGGCGGCAGGTGTGGGCGCTCGGATCATCGGACAGGACAAGCCGGGTTACGGTGGCGCGCTGACAGCGGGTTTCTTCGCAGCCAACAGCGACTACGTCCTGACGATGGACGCGGACCTCTCACATCGGCCGCTGTTCGTGCAGGCTCTCTGGAACGCTCGCACGGCGGCGGACCTCGTGGTGGGCTCGCGCTACGTGCCAGGCGGCCAGGCGCGCATGCCGAAGAGCCGGTACGTTCTGAGCCGCATGCTGAACAGGTCCTTCAAGCGCGGCCTGAGCTTGCCCGTTCGGGACCTCTCGAGCGGCTTTCGACTGTATCGCCGCGCGATCATCCGGCCCGAGGTCCTGCACGCACGCGACTTCGACATCCTGCCGGAGCTGCTCGTGCGCGCCCACGCCGACGGCTGGAAGATCGCGGAGGTGCCCTTCGAGTACAGCCCGCGCGAGCACGGCTCGTCGCACGCGCGAATCATCCCCTTCGGCTTGGCGTACGTGCGCACGTTCTGGTCGATGTGGAAGCTGCGCAACTCTATCGCTGCGGCGGACTATGACGATCGCGCCCACGACAGCCCAATCTTCCTCCAGCGATACTGGCAGCGCAGCCGCTATCGGCACGTCACCGACCTGATTGCCGGTCAGGGGCACGTGCTCGATGTCGGCTGCGGATCGAGCCGCATCATTGGCGGGCTCCCCGCCGGCAGCGTCGCCCTGGACGTGTTACACCACAAGCTGCGCTTCGCACGGAAGTTCGGGCGGACCCTGGTATGCGGCTCCGGTTTCATGCTGCCATTTCCCGACGCGTCGTTCCCGTGCGTGTTGTGCTCCCAGGTCATCGAGCACGTGCCGAAGGAATCGCCCAT
>JBOGIN010001039.1:0-2056 GCA_050742275.1 Vicinamibacteraceae bacterium | reverse complement strand
GCTCTATCGTCGCGCGGGCTGGTGGGAAGCGTGGCCTCCGCATCGGATCGGGGAGGTCAACGTCAACGCGATCTCCCAATGGGTCGTCGAGCAATACCCACAGCGACGGTACCCGGGCGTGTTCATTGGCGCCAGCCATGGCGGCGCCATGCATCTCGCGGCCGCCCTGGGAATGCCGTGGCTGCCGCAGACGTTTCTGCTGGCGCTTCGCCGCAGGCTGGATCCCGACGATCTGATTGGGGATATGGAATGGGGAAGCGCACCAGCGCGGGATCTCGCAGCCCGCAATCCTGAGCTTGCGGTCTACTAGATGCACGATCCCGTGCATGACCGGCTCATGGTAGCTCGGATGGCATATTTCAGGATCAAATACCGCAGGCTCGGGTCCATCTACCGCAACTTCATAGCGCGAGTCGTGCCACGGGGCCGCACGATCGTGATCGTCGATTGCCGCTTGCGGCGGCCCGTCACGCGTCTCGACCCTCGCCATACGTACCAGGTGGGCGGCCTTGGCGCTACCACGGTCGACGAGTACGTGCATGGAGGGCCGCGCGTCTCGCGCTTCCTGGAGCGCCAAGGTGCGGTCGCGCGCTCTTGGACGGCCCCGGTGCCCACCGAGAACGCGGTGGAAGCTGAGTGGGGCTACCTCGATGAGTGGGACCGGGAGATCCTGGAGTTCGCGAAGACGCAGGGCCTCTTGGTCCGGCGACTCGTCTTCGACGACCCGGAAGCGCTCAGCACGGTTGTGGCGGATCTCTACATGAGATGGCTCGAGCGGCAGGGCATTTCTCCAGTCCGTGTGATCGCCGAGAACTTCGCACTGCTCGCACCTTTGCACGTCCTGCGGACCGCTGCCGTCCCCTTCTGGTTGCCCTTCAACACGGAGCCCGGAGACACGGCGCTCGAGCGATACTTGGATACACGCGGGCCATTCGACGAGATATACTTGATGCTCCTTTCGAACGGCGTGGACGCGATTGGGCTTGTCTCCATCGAACGGTGGAAGGAGCTGCTCCGGCGCGCGCGCACGACAGGTCGATTTCTTGGCGTTGACGAGCGGGCGTTTCCGCGTGACTTCGCCTGCTTCGTGCGCTACTACACCGACCTCAAGAAATACGTACGCGCTCGCGTGCCGATCGTTCGGCCACTGTCGATCGAGGAGCTCGAGCAGTTTGCTACAGAGATCGCGCCAAGCAATGGTGTTCGCTGGCAGCGAGAAGCGGCGTAACCGTGGGACGACGAATACCGCGTGCCGGTGGTTCAGGGGCTGAGAGCGCGGAGGCTGTCCGACGTGTGGGTGCTGTCACGAATCGAATACCGCGTGGTCACCATTGTCACGGGACGCAACATCTCTCGGCCGCAATTGGGGTTCGATGGCACCACATCCGCCACGTCGATCCTGGCACTGCTCGTCCGCACGCTCATACATCTTGTCCTGGCTAAGGTGGGGGCAAGATCAACTTGGATCCTGAGCCGGCACTGCGATCGGTACGAACGCGCTCAACCGGACTGTATTCTGCGACGGGTTGGTGTCAGACGGAGCTGGCGGCCCACGCGGCCCTGCGGCTCCAGCGCGCGCAATCCACCGTGAGACGGCGCTGGTGCAGCTTGTCGTAGCACTGGAAGATCTGCGCCGTCACCTGGGGCCAGGCAACGCGACGCGCACTCTCCATCGCTATCCGGCAGCGTCGCTCGCGCTCCTCGGGTAACGCCAGCGCTCGCGCGACGGCCGCGGCGAGCGACGATGCGTCCGGCTCCGCCAACCAGGCGTTGCTGTCGTTTGCATAGGTGAGAACGCCGCCCTGCAGGTGGCGGGCGTGAAGGCCGTGGTGAACGACATCGTCGTCGAGATTCCGCAGGGCCAACGGCGCGACGATCGCGATCTGGCCGAGGCGGTGGACGCGCGGCGCATCACGGCCCACGTGCAGGGCTCGCGAGTCGTCCTCCGCGGCACGGCGCGATCCTGGGCCGCGCGGAACGAAGCGGAGCGGATCGGCTGGACCGAGGCGGGCGTCTCGGAGGTCGATAACCAAATCCTCATCGGCGTCGCGACGCC
>JBOGIN010001038.1:0-2845 GCA_050742275.1 Vicinamibacteraceae bacterium | reverse complement strand
GTCCAGCAGTGACATGCGGCTCCCGTTGCTTGACGAGCTCGAGTGGCAAGGGGCGCTCGACGGGATACGGCGGCGTTCGAGACGGCTCGCCCATCACGATTCTGAAGCCGATAGGGTGCATGCCGCGGTAGTGCACCGGCGCGCTCGCGCGGTTGGCCGAGCGCCGGTAGTAGGGCAGGAGGCCGTGGGGGCGATCGCCGCGCGGACCCTGTGGCCCACCGCCACGCACCACGCGCCCCCAACCGCTGGCGGGCCCGACCGGGTCGTCTTGCGCGTCGGGACGATACGGGCCGTACCAGTCGGCCACCCACTCGAGCGCCCCCGTGTGCATGTTCTTGACGCCGAAGGCATTGGCCTCGCCGTCGCGCGGAAGTGTGCTGCCGCTGGAGAAGTGCCCGGTCGAGCCGGCGCGCGCGACGTACTCCCATTCCGCCTCGGTCGGCAGCCGGTAGGGCCGCCGCTCGCGCGCCGTCAGCCACCGGCAGAAGGCCTCGGCTTCAGCGTACGAGACGCCGGTCACCGACGGGGAGTAGCGACCGGCGTCGTGATACTCCTGACGAAACTGCTGGAACTGATCGACGGTGATCTCGGTCTCCGAGATGTAGAGCGCGCGCGAGATCCTGACATCGTGGACGGGCGTCTCGTCGTAGTCGCCGTGCGTGCGGTACCACGATTGTCCGAGCCCCCGATGGTCCGTTGGCAGCGCGTTGCCCATCTGAAACGACCCGGCCGGGATGCGGACCATCCGCACGTCAATCGAGTTCTGGAAGGAGGGCCCCCGCGGCTCGTCGGATCGACGAAGCGCCATCGTCGGAACGAGCAGGAGGGCCAGCACGGCGAGCAGCGGCCGTGCGCGCGCTACGCGGTCTCTCATCATCATGAGCCCCGTTCGCCAAGGTCGGTTGGGCGTGGGCGCAGTATACCAAGATTTTCATATTAGGCACTGTATTTCCGATAACAAGCAGCAATTTTAATTGACGGAAACACCGTCACGGCGCGCCCGCCGCGCGAGATGCGCTCGTGAAGGAGACTATGTTTGCCGTGCCTACTGGCTCCAGGGCACACGCGCATTCATGATGGCGGTTGGCCCGAGAATCTGAGGCCGCTGTTCGTAGCCGAGGTCGCCCAAGGTGTTGTTTGTCGCCTCGACGAGGCGCTTGAAGCTGATTCGCTTTCTCTTTCTCAGCTCGAGGCACAACCCATAGGTGAACGCGCCATAGCTGGTCGCACCGTGTCGGTACTCATACGACAGCTCTGCCTCGCGACAGGCCTCGATGATGAGCGGCAGATACGGTCCGACAGGCGTGGCGCCGGCACGCCGCTTGAGGCGCCTGTACTCGGTCTCCGATTGCACCCGCACCAAAGACGCACGGCCGAGCCGTGTGGACGTCCCGTCGCGTCCGAAGAACTTCGAGGCGACGTCCTCGGCAGACGAGAACTCTCGGTTCAATCGCTCGAAGTCTCGAGCGACCCACATGTCGGTCTTCTTGTCCCACTTCAGCTCGCGATGCCGGATGTCGTCCGGCGGCGTCAGACCGCGCACCTTCGCGCCGCCCTGACGGTGCATGCCGCCGGAATGACAGCAGTCGAGGACCATCGCGAACCGCACGTCGTAGGGGAGTTGGCTGTACAACTGGAAGATGTGGTCGTCGATGATGGCGCGCCCGCTCGTCCAATCGAAATCCCAGGGGACAAGGCACTCGGTCTTCCGATCGGGCTCGAAGTTCTCGCCGTACTCCGGAATCGTGGTGCCATGCCCGCTGTAGTAGAAGACGCGATCGTCGCCGGAGCGCGGATCGTCGAGCAGCCAGCGGAGTCGCTCTCGAATCGCGTCGGCCGTGGCCCGCTCGTCGAGGCACACGCGGATGCTTTCCGGCGGAAACCCGCACTCCTGAAGCACGGAGCTCATCAGGAACACGTCGTTGACGCAACCCTCCAGCCTGTCTGTCGTTTCAGGGTAGTTGTTGATGCCGATGAGAAGGGCGCGCTGGCGGAGCCGGCCCTTGTCGGTCAGCAGGGCGGCGCTCTCGCGCTTGGCCTGTCTTTGCCGGAGGGCGCGCGGCCGCACCCGCTCCTCCACGGCGGACGCCCACACCTGCTCGATTGCGTTGCGGTGCGTGATGTACTCGACGGCCGAGTGATCGGCGATGCCGTCGATGTCGAACGGCGTATCCACCTGTTCGAACGTGTCAGCGTGGACGCGGATTGGCGCGGTGAACACGTCGTCCTCCGGATTGAACAGATGGTGCCACTGCTCGACCGGCAGCGGCTCCAGCCGTCCTCGCGCCAGGTTGCCAATCACGAAGGCGTTGCCCAGTTGTGACCCGAGCGTGACATACCGGCTCTTTCGGAGGGCTGCGGCAACATCGGTCTTGGCGGCTGCGGCGTCAGCGAAGGCGTTATAGGTGACCAGCGAGCCGAGGCTGTGGGCGAGAATGAGATCCGGTTGTTCGGCTACCACGGCCTCGAGCATCCGCTTGCGCGTCTCCCGCTGGAACCGTTCGTCCTCGAGCCATGCGACGACGTAGCCGGCCGTCCAGCGCACCCGTTCGGATACGTCTCCCAGGACGCCTCGCCGCCTGCCAAGCGCCGTGCCTGCGCCGCTGCGCGCCAGCTTCCACACCGCCTGCATGGTCTCCCAGACCGAGAGGTCGACCTTCTCGAAGATGTCGTCGTACGTGAGGAAGGCGAACTCGAGCTCGACGGTCTGCTGGCCGGGAAACACCTTGAGCAGTGAGGCCTTCCAGTCCTCCTTCCACGTGCTGTTGCGATGGTCGCCCAGGCCATGCACGCCGAGAATCTTCAGCTTCTTCATCGCTCCGCCTCCGGTGACGAGGGGTGAGGG
>JBOGIN010001037.1:0-1900 GCA_050742275.1 Vicinamibacteraceae bacterium | reverse complement strand
GCCTTATGAGCACCTGCCTCACGCGCTCCCACGCTTCCTAACCCCTCCCTAACTCCGTAACCTGCACCCGATCAGACCCAATGCGTACCGGGATAAGATCCTTCACGAATAATCCGGGTTAGGGGCCGAGGGAGACAGTGTGCTCAGGGCCGGCTACTCGCTCGGTTACAACCGGCCGGGGATGAGCGACTTCACCGGTGCCATCGACGACAACCCAGGCATCGACATTACGGCGAACCGGAGTCAGACGCTAGGGAACCTGGGCGCGCCAGGGTCGGTGTTGCTGCGTCACCGGAATCAGCTCGGGCCGCCCGACATCCCGGTGACCCGCGTCTTTCCATTCACGGCGGCGATCGACGAGGACGTCCACATCTTCGACCCCAGTCTGCAGGTGCCGTACGCGCAGACGTGGAGCGCCGGCTGGCAGCGCAGAATCACCGGCGACATGGCCGTGGAGCTGCGCTACGTCGGCACCCGCTTCCTGCAGGGCTGGACCGAGTACGACGTCAACGAGGTCGACATCATCGAGAACGGGGTCCTCGACGAGTTCAGACTGGCGCAGCGGAACCTGCGGGCCAACATTGCGGCCGGGCGGGGCGCTACGTTCGGCTACGCGGGGCCCGGCACCGCCACGTCACCGCTCCCGATCTTCCTCGCGTATTTCACCGGACTACCGAGGTCGCAGTCCGGCGACGCGTCGGCGTACACGTCGGAGCTCTTCTCCGACGCCACGTTCGTCGATCCGTTGGCCACGTACAACCCGCGGCCGCAGATCGCAACCGATGCGCTGGATGGCGACCAGGCTCGGCGTGACAACGCCCTCCACGCAGGCCTACCCGCGAACTTCCTCGTCGCGAATCCACATCTGCTGGGCGGCGCGGAGATCACCGGCAATGGCGAATTCACACGCTACGACGGCCTTCAGGTCGAGCTGCGCAAGCGGCTCTCGCACGGCCTCCAAGTCGAGGGCAGCTACACGTTCGGCAAGGCGTACGTCTCGGACCGCTACTCGTTTCGGACGCCGCGCGCGACGGTCCTGGACAGCGGCGCCGAAGCGGGCGTCACGCATGCCTTCAAAGCCAACTGGGTATACGAGCTACCATTCGGTCGCGACCGCGCCTTCTTCGGCGGCGCCAGCTCCTGGCTGGATCGCCTGATCGGCGGATGGTCCTTCGATGGCATCGCACGCATCCAGGGCGGTCGTCTCCTGGACTTTGGGAACGTTCGACTCGTCGGCATGACCGCAGGCGAGTTTGCTGAGGCCTTCGATCTGCGATTCGACGATGACGGCAAGGCTGTCTACATGTTGCCGCAAGAGATCATCGACAATACGGTCAGGGCATTCGACGTGAGCGCGACCTCGCCGACTGGCTATGGAGATCAGGGTCCGCCGAGTGGACGCTACCTTGCGCCTGCCAACGGCCCCGACTGCATCGAGGTCGCGGCGCCCATCGATCTCGATGACGCCGACGCGCCCTTGGGCTTCGGCGAGTGCGGCGCGCGCAGCCTCATCGTCACTGGTCCTCGGCAGGTACGGTTCGATCTCAGCGTGGTGAAGAAAGTGGCCATCACGGGCCGCGTGAGCTTCGAGTTCCGCGCCGAGCTCCTGAACGCATTCAACCATCCGTGGTTCACGCCGGTGACTGGTGTGGACACTGGCAGCTACGACGATCCGGACAACTTCCGGCTCACCGACGTCGGTGAGACCTCGAGTCGGATCATTCAATTGGTATCTCGATTGAGCTGGTGAGGGAGGTCACATGCTGACTCGTCGTGCGTTCGTGCTGCTTCTTGCGCTGCTCCTCGGTGGGCCGGCCCCGATCGCTCAAACACAGGACGCGGCAACGTCCGCCTACCTGACGCCGCCACAGGCCATCGTCGACATCCTCGACGCGCCGCC
>JBOGIN010001036.1:0-2003 GCA_050742275.1 Vicinamibacteraceae bacterium | reverse complement strand
GCACACAATGCCATGAAATTGCGGAGGATGCGGAGGCCGGCGTCACCCGACTTCTCTGGATGGAATTGCGCCCCAAATACGAGGTCCCGCTCGACAACGCTCGGGAAGGCTTCGCCGTGCGTCGTTTCGGCCACGGTGGCGCCGCTCCGCGGTGCGACGTAGGAGTGCGTGAAGTAGGCCTGCGTGCCGCTCAGGACACCCTCCAGCAGCCGGGACGATCCGCACCGGTCAAGGCTGTTCCAGCCGACATGCGGGACCTTCAAGGGAAAAAGAGGAGAGTCCCCTTTTTCCCTGAGACGAGCGCAGTGGCCCTGGAGCACGCCGAGCCCAGGGAGCGCTGGCGCCTCTTCACTTCCCTCGAACAACCACTGCAAGCCAAGGCAGATCCCGAGCAACGGCCGGCCCTGCGACAGCGATCGGCGGACTGCTTCGCGCCACGATTCGTCGAGGGCGGCCGTCGCGCCGAAATGACCGACGCCAGGCACGATGATGCCCGCCGCGTCTTTGAGGTCATCCGGCGTGGCGGGTGTCCCGGCCTCCGCTCCAATGAAGGCGAGCGCCTTCCGCACCGATGTCAGGTTCCCGGCACGATAGTCGATTAGGGCAATCATTCAGGATTCAGGATTCTGGATTCAGGATTCGGGAAACAGGAAACGGGAAACGGGAAACAGGGCTCGGTTTGTCTTGCTTGAACGCAGAACTCAGAACCAAAACCGCCAAATCACAGCAGCCCCTTGGTGCTCGGCAACATGCGCGCCAACTGGCGGTCGCGGGCGCACGCCACGCGCAGCGCGCGTGCAAACGCCTTGAACACCGCTTCGATGCGATGGTGGCTCGAGCGACCGTACATCACCTTGACGTGGACGTTGGCTCGAGCGCCTTGTGCGAACCCTTCGAAGAAATCGTGAAGCAGCTCTGTCTGCAGATCACCCACGTGCCGCGCACGCACGTTGAGATCGACGACGACGTGCGCCCGGCCGCCGAGATCGATTGCCGCCACGCCCAGTGTTTCGTCCATGGGCATCACGAAGTACCCGGCACGGTTGATACCGCGACGAGATCCGAGCGCTTTCGAGAACGCGTCGCCGAGCGCAATGCCGACATCTTCCACCGTGTGATGTTGGTCGACGTCGAGATCGCCCTTGGCATCGATGGTGAGATCGAACGCACCATGGCGCGCGGCGAGCTCCAGCATGTGATCGAGGAACCGGATGCCGGTGCTAATCCGATATCGCCCCTTGCCCTCGATGCCGAGCGACACACGAACATCCGTTTCACGCGTTTTCCGATGAATGACCGCTCGCCGCATAGCTACTCCGCGAGCACCTCTTCGAGCGCCCGGAGACAGGCCCGAGTGTGGGCGACGACACCGGCGGTGATGCGCGCACACCCGGCGCAGCCAGGCTGCGATGAGCGGTCGCGCACGTGGATGCGCCGCGCCGACAGACCGGACACGACGCGGGCCAGCGCCTCGCCGAAGTGCACGAGGACGAAGTTGGCGTGGCTCGGCCAGTAGCGTAGCCCCAGCCGACGGCAGGCGTCGTAGACGAGCTCGCGTGACTCTTCGACCTGTGCGCGGTACCAGGCGACGTGCTCCCTGTCGTCCAGCGCGATTGGCAGCACGGCAGCGACGACGGCGTTGAGGCTATACGGCGGCACGACGCGTTGGAGGCGCCGGATGGCCTCGGCGCTGCCGATGACCGCGCCCGCCCGAAGGCCCGCGAGCCCGTACGCCTTGGCGAAGGTTCGCCCCACGAGAACGTTTGGCCAGCGATCGAGCTGTTCGAGAAAGTTGTCGTCGGCAAAGTCGGCGTACGCTTCGTCCAGGAAGACCGCCGCTCCTGGCGGCAACGCTTCAGCGATGCCAGCGATGGTCTCGCGCGGAACGAGCAGGCCGCTGGGGTTCGCCGGGCTCGCAAAGAACACCAGCCGCGTCTGGGGTGTCACCGCAGCCCGCGTGGCCTGCAGCGGGACGCCGAGCCGCTCGTCAGGCGGTACCGTGA
>JBOGIN010001035.1:0-5152 GCA_050742275.1 Vicinamibacteraceae bacterium | reverse complement strand
CGCCGCACGCTGGCGCTCGGCGCGGAGTGGCCGGCGCTGGCCGGCCAACGCGCCAGCGTGATAGTCGAGAGTCTCGACCCGGCCGTGCCGATCACCGTCGAGCACGCCTGCTACAGCGCGATCCCGGGCCACGTGTGGACCGCGGGCGCCGCCGCCCGCGCCACCCCGCTGCCCTGACCCTGACCGACCGGGCGGGACGCATTGTCCCGCCCCGAACGTCCGGACCGCCTGGCGTCGCACCCCAAAGGGCGCTTCGGACCGGGACGGGTCGACACGTCGTAGCCCGTGTCGATCCGTCCCACCGGTTTGCCGGCATCAGACGCCGAAATGCGTTCAGCACGTCACGTCACCCGAAGGCGACACCGCCAGGGGTGGCGCGTGCAATCACTCGACGCGCGTGGCGCTCCAGTAAGAGAAGGTCGACTCGCTCACGCCTCCGCTGGGCGAGGTCTGCTGGTCCTGCGCGACCGCGAAGCGGCCGTCCGAATCGGGATCAATGACTGCCGGCTTCTGCCATGGCCCCTGGATATCGAGCGTGCGTTGGGTGAGCGGCTGTTTCTTGTTGATGTACTGAAGGGAAATCGTTGCTGGAATGCCTCTTTGCCTCGCCGCCTCGTCTGCCCACGCGAGCGTCAACGTGCCGGAGGCTCCGCCGCCGACCTCCTTCGCGTCGCGTAGCGTGCCGGTGATCTCGCCCGTTCGAACCGGCTCTGGATCCTTGTACTCCCCCACCACGCCGACAAGCCCGCCGAGCGCGACTTGCGTGCCGTTCTTGCCCACCTGTGTCTCAGAAGTGTCTCAGCGGACACACCCTCTGCAACACCGCCGATACGATCTCCGTCTCACGCTTTCGTCACTATCTTGAGTCATGCATCGCGCTAACATCCTGATACTAAATAGATTGAGATGATCCGCTGGAGTCTGGCACGGTTTATGGTCTCTCTGCACGCGGGCGAGCCTGTATCAAGGATCGCCGTGCTGGAGAGAACCCCATGTGGAAACGAGATGAGAAGACAACGCAGCCGACGACGGGCATCACACCAACAAAGGAGATTCCGTCGCAAACCGTGAATCCGTCCGCCACGCCTCGGTCCCAAGCCTCTGGCAGGGATGTCGTCAACATCGGGAGGTCGGTCGTCATCAAAGGCGAGCTGAGTGGCAGCGAGAACCTCACCATCGAAGGACAGGTGAACGGCAAGATCGAGCTGCGAGACCACGTGCTGACGATTGGCCCGAACGCGAAGATCAAGGCCGAGGTCATGGCCAAAGCCGTCATCGTCCTCGGCGAGGTGATTGGGAACGTCACCGCCTCGGAAAAGGTGGAGATCCGGGAGCGGGGCTCCGTCGACGGCGACATTGCATCCCCGAAGGTGGCAATTGCCGAGGGCACACACTTCCGCGGCAGCATCGACATGCAATCGGGGTCACGAATGGACGCGCAACCTACGGGGCCGAGACCAGCGCCCGTCGCCGCCGTCGGCGGAACCGCGCTGAAGGCGTAGGACACGAGGCACGGTGGCTGGTGTGCGTTCTCGGCTGAGTGCGCTTGCGGCTCGTCTTCTTGATCGGATCGTCGATAGCGCGGCCGCTCGGCGGAATGGGAGCGATCCGTGGGCCGCGCACAGGACATCACGCATCGAGGCGAAGGCCCTGAAGCGTTTCCTGACCTGCCTGTCGGGTCGAGAGGTGCCCGTGCTGCTGGATCTTGGCCCGGTCGTCGGCGCGAACGTGGCGTTCTTCGGCGAGCAGCTCGGGTGCAGGATCTTCGTCGAGGACCTTTGCAACGATGTCGATCGGTTCGCGCGCAACGACGCGTGGGAGCAGCTTCTAGAGTTCCTATCCACGCGCTTCGATCGGCCGGGCGAAAGCATCGACGGCATTCTCTGTTGGGACCTGTTCGACCATCTCGACAAACGCGCGGCTGCCACGCTGGCGCGCGAGCTGGCGCGGCTCCTCAAACCGGGAGGCGTATTGCTCGCCTTTTTCGGCACGACGCGCGAGCCGAGGTACGGCTGCGGCAAGTTCGTCGTGCGGGACGACACGACGTTGCTGTACACCTCGCCTCCGCGGGCGGCCGGCCCAAGCCCGCGCCACGTGCTGCCGAGCCGGGAGATCGATCGGCTGTTCGACGGCCTGCAGGTCTCTCAATCGTTCCTGCTGCGCGCGCACATGCGGGAGACCCTGTTTCGGAAGGCATCGCCGGCTGATGACGCCGTCGCCGCATCTGCCCCTATTCGGCGAGAGCAGCCTGCAGTCAGACGTCCCGCACCAGCAGCCGCGTCGCTGAAGCTGGCGGTCGGACGCGTCGGCGCCGGCGTGCGTCGGACCCCCTCCACGCCGAGCCCTGGTGTCAACGGCGTCGCACGGCCCACGCACAAGTCCCCGTTGCTCCCGTTGAAGGCCAAAGCCAAGGCCGAATCAGCCTCCAACTCTTGAGGCACCGAAAGCTTGACTCTTCGAGTCAAGCTGCGGTGCGCCAAGTGAGCGTCGAAGGGCGCGGCTGAAGGGCGCGGCCTGCAAGAACTGACCGCGGGGCCCGCGCCGAGACAGCACGGGCTTGAAAGACGATCGAGAGGGAAGGCCGAGGCCCCCTGCTGTCTAAATGGGTCGCCTTGTTTTTACTATACAGGGGTAGTGATTAGATTTATATATATGTCCTGACATGGGTGCGACGCGTCTGTAGGGCCCGTATGTCAAGGCGCCCTCGCCTTGACCAAACCCCAAAGGAGACAGGACATGGAGACGCATCGTAGACGACTCGCCGGAGTCACCGCCGGCGCCGCATTCATGTGCGCAATCGTGGGCGGCGGATTCGCATCGGCGCAGAGCGACCGGAGTGCGGGCGCAACGACGTTCCACGCGCCGGTGGGCTTCGACCGGGCCTCCGGCATTCGCAGCAGCACCCTGCGGCAGAAGGCGCCGGCGGACGTGATGGTCCTGCCCGCCGCGCAAGTGGCGGCGATCGACGAGTTCACGGAGAGCTTCGACGACATCACGCGGTTGCCGGGCGCCGGCTGGGCGCTGACGAACAACAGCGCGCCGGTGGGGCCGTCGAGCTGGTTTCAGGGCAACCAGACGATCTTCCCCGCCCACGAGGGTGCGCCGAATGGCTACATCGCCGCCAACTACGAGAGCGCCGGTGACGCCGGCACCCTCAGCAACTGGCTGATCACCCCGGAGGTGGCCATCGTCAACGGCACGGAGCTGCGGTTCTGGACGCGGACGACGGTGCCGTTTGAGAACTTCTTCGATCGCCTGGAGGTGCGGCTGAGCGTCGCGGGCGCCAGCGCCGATGTGGGCGCCACGGCAGATTCCGTGGGCGACTTCAGCGAGCGGTTGCTGACGATCAACGAAAACCTGGAGCCGGGGGTGTATCCCGAGGAGTGGACGGAGTACGTGGTGAGGGTGCAGGGCCGGTCGCGGGCGCCGGTGACCGGCCGGTTCGCCTTCCGCTACTGGGTGACCGATACGGCCAGCAACGGAGACTACATCGGCATCGACACAGTGACTGTCACCCAGCCGGGAGACGGCGGTACGGCTTGCGCGAATCCTGTGGAGGACATCGACGAGGGGTTCGACGACATCGCGCAGTTGCCGGGCGCCTGCTGGGCACTGATCAACAACAGTGAGCCGCTGGGTACGCGGAGCTGGCACCAGGGATTTGTCTTCCCGGCCCATGAGGGTGCGCCAGAAGCGTACATCGCCAACGGCGCCGCCAGCACGGCGGGCGAGCCGGGGACTATCAACGACTGGCTGCTGACCCCAGAGGTGTCGCTGGAGAACGGGACTGAGCTGCGCTTCTGGACGCGTGCGAACGCCGGCGACCTCCCGCCGGACCGCTTGGAGGTGCGGATGAGCACGGCGGGCGCCAGCACGAACGTGGGGGACACGGCGAACTCGGTGGGCGATTTCACGGCGCTTCTGCTGTCGGTGAACCCGGACCTCGAACGGCGCGGCTACCCGGAGGGGTGGACGGAGTTCGTGGTGACGGTTTCGGGTGTCGATGCGCCGGCGAGCGGCCGCCTGGCGTTCCGCTACTTCGTCACCGACGCTGGTCCTTCCGGGGTCAACAGCTGGGGCATCGGCATCGATACGGTGACCGTGACGCCGCCGGGAGGCGGTGGAGGCTCCGGGACGATCACGCACTCGGCGTCGATGGAGATCCAGCAGGACCGCGGGCCGGCGTGCGTTCTGGATTTTGACGAGGACACGCAAGCGACGCAGTACTTGCGCACCTTCGCGCTGACCGATTTCGGTGTCACGGGCACGTTCAACGTGACCGAGGTGACGTTCGGAGTGGAGTTCGCGTCGAGACCCGCAAACTTGATGACAGTGAACCTGTACACGCTGGATGGCGACTTCACGTACGACAATCTGACCCTGATCGGCAGCGCCCCTGTGACCGTTGACTTTGGGTTTAACCAGCTGGTCACAGTACCGGTGACAGGAGAGGCCCCGGCCGGCTCGACGCTGGTCGTGGAGATCGCCGCACCGCACGTGACGGTGGGGTACCTCTTACCGGGCGCGAACGACCTGGGTGAGACGGCACCGTCGTACATCGCCGCCGACGCGTGTGGCATTCCCAATCCGATCACATTCGCGGACTACGGCTTTCCGAATTCGCATCTCGTGATGACGGTGACCGGGGAGACGGGAGATGGAGCCGCGAGCAGCGCGCGTCCGTCGCAGACGAGCGTGGACCTGACGAGCGGGTCGGTGCCCGGGCGGTGGCGGGCAGAAACGGTCCGGATCGGTTCTGGACCGATGCCTGAACGTTCACGCTGGTTCGCACGTGTTCGATGACGGCGCGGTCGTAGTCGCCGTGTTGCGGCGATGATCACAGCCGTCGTTCCTGAAATCCCACAATCTATATAACGAGTAATGAATATGGCTATACATGTGGCGTGACAGGGGTGCGAGACGTCTGTATGGCCCGTACGTCAAGGCGCCCTCGCCTTGACGCGACCAATGGAGACACGACATGAGGACGCATCCTACACGGCTCGCCGTGGTCACCGCGGGCGCGGCGCTCGTGTGCGCACTGCTGGGCGCCGGACTCGGGTGGGCGCAGAGCGACCGGAGTGCGGGCGCGGCGACGTTCCACGCGCCGGTGGGCTTCGACCGGGCCTCCGGCATTCGCACCACCCTGCGG
>JBOGIN010001034.1:0-2317 GCA_050742275.1 Vicinamibacteraceae bacterium | reverse complement strand
GCCTGAAGGCCGCGCGCTACGGAATTCTTCGCAAGCCATGAGCGGCGAGTAACCAAGGACGCGACCATGACGCCAACGCGAGACGCCATCTTCGACCATCTTCGGCAAGTGCTCGGAGATGTGGCATCGGACTGGGATCGCAGCGAGGAGCTCACCGGCGACACGCTGCTGTTCTCGCAGTTGGGCTTTCAGTCGCTGGACATCGTGGTCCTGGGCACGGCACTGCAGGACTTCTATCAGCGCGAGATGCCGTTTGCCGCGCTGTTCGCGGACATCGGGCAGCGGGAGAAGCCCGACCTATCCGTCGGCGAGCTCGCCGAGTTCGTGAGGGAGCATGTAACCGCGCCTAGCCGCGCGTAAACGTCCACCTCTAACCATGCCAAAGACACGTGTTGGAGAGATCGACCTGCATTACATCACCGTCGGCGCCGGCCCGGACGTGGTCATGCTGCACGGCCTGCTCGGCAACCTGGCGGTATGGCACCTGAACATCGTGCCGGAGCTCAGAAAGGAATTTCGCATCACCGCCTACGACCTCCGCGGCCACGGCTACAGCCACGTCACCTCCGACGGTTACAGCACGGATGACATGGCGCGCGACCTCGAAGGACTGATGAACGTGCTGGGCATCGAGCGCCCGTTCCTGGTGGGGCACAGCTTTGGCGCCGACATTGCGCTGAACTTTGCGGTGCTGGCGCCAGAGCGCGTGCGTGCGCTCGTGGCCATCGACCCGACGTTGCCGGCGCTCGTCGACGAGCGGAAGTCGGCCGATTGGGTGGGTTGGAAGTATTGGGTGGAGAAGCTCGAGGAAGTCGGCCTTCGCGTCCCGCCGGACAAGCAAACGGACTTGAGCTACCTGTTGAACCTCAGCGTCGAGACGCCAAAGTTCTACGGGCCGGCGCGTGGGCTCCCTCGACGCAGGGAGCCGCTGCTGCACCTCCTCCGCAACACGACGCTCGTCGAGGACTACGAAAAGGTGGAGAGCCTGACGCTGGAGAGCATCGGACGGATCACGACACCGACATTGTTGGTGTCCGGCGAGAAGTCGCAGTTCCTCGGCACCTACGGCTTCCTGAGCGAGACGTTGCCAAACTGCACGGCAAGGCTCATGCCGGGAGGCGAGCATTTCGGTCCGCTGGAACAGCCGGGATATCTCGCCACGAACATGCGGACGTTCTTCCATGAGGTGATGGCTGCCGAGGGTCACGACGGAGACGCCGTGGAGTCTGAAGACGCGGTTCGAGCCCATTCGAGACGGCTCGCGTAGGGGATTCGGATGGCTGAGCAGACAGGTCCGACGGTTCTCGTGACGGGCGCCTCCCGCGGTCTGGGCCTGGAGACGGCTTTGGCGCTGGCGGCGCGTGGGTTTCGTGTGTGGGCCGGCCTCAGGGACATCAGCGCTGCGGCGCTGGTCTCCGGTGCGGCGCGCGCGCGGGGCGTCAGCGTGCGAAGCGTCGCGTTGGACGTCGCGGATCCGGCGTCGGTCGATTCGGCCGTGCAGCGCATGGTCGCGGAAGCGGGCGCCATTGACGCGCTCGTCAACAACGCGGGTATCACGGCCGCCGGCTACTTCGAGGATCTCGCCGAGGAGGAGATACGCCGGGTGTTCGATGTGAACCTCTTTGGCGCGATGAATGTCACGCGCCGGGTGCTGCCCTTGATGCGCGCGGCTCGTCGCGGCCGGTTGGTGATGATGAGCTCGGTGTGTGGCCGGCTCGGATCGCTGGCGGTCACCCCGTATGTCGCGAGCAAGTTCGCACTCGAAGGGTGGAGCGAGTCGCTGGCCTTGGAGGTGCGGCCCTTCGGCATCCGCGTCGTGATCGTCGAGCCGGGCCTGATCGCGACCGATCTGTTTGGACGAAATCGCGGAGTGGCGCCGCAGGCTCGCGACGAGCGCAGCCCGTACTACGAGCTGTTCCGTCGCGCCGAGCGCGAGGTGGATGCATTGGTTGGGGCGTCGAGAATCACGCCGAACGACGTCGCGCACACGGTGTGTCGCGCGCTCACCGCCTCGCGGCCGCGCCTCCGCTACATCGTTGGAACGCGCACGCGCGCCCTGCTGACGCTGCGGCGTCACCTGCCGGGCGAGCTGTTCGAGACGCTGTACGGTCGCGTGGTCGAGCGCCGCATGTCGCAGCGCCCCGTGACGGTCGGCGCGCTGAGTCGTCCGCGAGGGGCCTGAAGGCCCCTCGCTACGTGCTGTGTGTGTACGGGGTGCGGGGCCGAAGGATGGCGCGTGACGCCCCTACGTCATACGTAGCGCGGCCTTCAGGCCGCGCGAAAGGAGCACGTCATACGTAGCGCGCGGCCTTCAGGC
>JBOGIN010001033.1:0-7282 GCA_050742275.1 Vicinamibacteraceae bacterium | reverse complement strand
GTCCTGGACATACTATGTCCAATTCGGACACACTAGGCCAGAATGTCACGGCAATTGTCGGAGAAGGCAGTGCTCATCCTCGCTAGCGTGGCGGATGGCGAGCGCCATGGTTATGCGATCAGGCGGGATGTCGCCGGTCGGACCGGCGGCGAGGTGCGTCTGGGCTCTGCCACGCTCTACCGTCTGCTCAGTCAGTTGCTCGAGGACGGCCTCGTGGAGGAGAGCGATCGCCGGCCGGCGCCGGAGCTGGACGATGAGCGCCGGCGGTATTACCGGGTCACGCCGGCCGGGCGGCGCGCCCTGGCCGCGGAGCTGCGGCGCCTGGATCGCGTGCTTGCCGCCGCCCGCGTCAGCAGGCGGTCGGCCAGCCAACGGGCATGACGAGCGTTCACTCCGCGCTGGCGCGTGTGACCGGTGCGGCGGCCAGGATGTTGCTGCGCCTGTACCCGCGACGCTTCCGGACGAGCTTCGGCTCCGAACTCCTGGCCGACGTGGAGCTGGCCCTCCGCGAGGCCGGTCGGCGAGGACGTCTGGGCACGGCCCGCACGGCGATCGTGGCGATCGGCGAGGTGGCGGCAGGTGCGCCGTTACAGTGGCTCGCCGTGGGCCGACATCGTGGCCAGAGGCGTGCATCCGTGCGGCGCAGAGGAGATCGAAGGGTGAGGCTTCTGTGGTCCGACATTCGCATCGGGTTCAGGCGCCTGCGCAGGACGCCTGTGTTCTCTCTTGCGGTGATGTCGACGATTGCCTTGGGCATCGGCCTCAACACGGCCATGTTCAGCATCGTCAAGGCCGTTGTTCTCGATCCGCTGCCATACGACGCACCAGATGACCTCGTTGCGGTGTATACGCGGTCCTTGCCGTCGACCGGGTACGACTTCCCGTATTCCGCGCTCTCGGGTCCCGAGCTCCTCGATCTGAGCGAGCAGGTCCCGTCTCTGTCGGTGAGCGCGTACCGATGGAACGTATGGAACGCGGCCATCGAGGGCTCTGATGCGGAGCGCGTGCCGGGCATTTCGGCTACCGCGAATCTCTTCGCGGTTCTTGGGGTTCAAGCCGCACTGGGGCGAACGTTCAGCGCGCGTGATGATGCGCCCGCTGCCCCATGCGTCACCGTGCTGAGCGATGGCTTCTGGCGGGATCGCTTCGCCGGCGCCGCCGATGTCGTTGGTCGAGACGTCCGACTGGACGGCCGGCCGTGCAGGATCATCGGGGTGATGCCGCCAGGCTTCATGTTTCCGAACCGGTGGATTCGGCTGTGGACGACGCTCGTGTTGGGCCCGACCGATCCGAACTGGGACCGGCAGAGCCACTATTTCTCGGCAGTCGCCAGATTGGCACCGAGCCAAACAATCGGGCAGGCAGATGCCGAATTGACGCTTTTGTGGAAGCGCTGGTCCTTACAGTTCCCTGATCACTATGCGAAGGGGCACTTCGCGGTGCTGAGGTCGTTGAAGGAAGATCTCCTCGGCGACCTGCAGACTGCGTTACTCGTGCTGCTCGGCGCCGTGGCGTTCGTGCTGCTGATCGTGTGCGCGAACCTGGCGGGACTGCTGCTCTCGCGGGCTGAAGGTCGTCGTCGCGAAGGGGCGATTCGATCGGCGCTCGGTGCCGGGCGCGCCAGGCTGCTGCAGCAACTCCTCACCGAGCACCTTCTGCTCGCGGTGACCGGCGGTGCCCTCGGCCTGCTCGTGGCGCGCGCACTGTTGCCACTTTTGCTGACGTTCTACGCGGGAGAGTTGCCACGTGGTGGGCGCTTCGTCCTGGACGGTGGCATCCTGCTCTTCACCTGCCTCGCCATCGTCCTTGCGGGGCTGGTCTTTGCGCTCGCGCCTGCCATTCGCGCGACGCGCGCGGAGATCCGTGATGCGCTTGGTGCCGAGGGGCGTGGGACCAGCGCTACTCGTAGCAGCGTGCGGACGCAGTCCGTGCTCGTCGTTGCGGAGGTGGCCCTGAGCGTCGTGCTCGTCACTGGCGCCATCCTGCTGCTGCGTAGCTACGCGGGGCTGCGTCAGCTCGACGCCGGCTTCGATCCGCGCGGCGTGCTGACGTTTCAGATCTATACGCCTTCGGCTGCGTACCCAAACCGCGAACAGGTACAACAGTTCCATGCGACGTTGCGTGAACGTCTAGGCGCGCTCCCCGGCGTCGCCGTGGCAGGCGCGACCTCGGATCTCCCACTCCAGTCAGGTGGTGGCGCGGACGACTTCGACATCGAGGGCGCTCCACCTCCAGGGCCTGGAGAGCCGGGACGCAACGCTCGGTACGTGATGGTGACGCCGGGCGCGTTCGAAGCCCTACGTGTTCCGTTGCGCCGCGGGCGCTTGATCACGGAGTCAGATGCGCCGGGACGGCCCTTGGTTGCCGTGATCAACGAAGCCGCTGCGCGAACGTACTGGGCGGGCGCTGACCCGATTGGAGCTCGAATCGGCTACGGCCCGTCGGATGAGCGGGTCTGGATCACCGTTGTCGGTGTCGTCGGCGACGTTCGTTCGGATGGCTTGGCGCAGCCGGCGCCACCCGCAGTCTACGCCCCCTTGGCGCAGGCATCTCGACGGCCCTACGAAGGCCGCACCATGACGTTTGTCTTGCGCAGCCAGACGAGTGCGACCGCGTTGGCTGGGGGCGTTCGGAGGGCGGTGGGAAGCCTCGATCCCGCGCTGCCCGTCGACGAACTCCTCCCCATGACAGCGGTCGTTGACCGCGCGGCGGATCAGCCTCGATTTGCCGCCTACCTGATGACGTTCTTCGCGCTGAGCGCGCTCTTTTTGGGCGCGATTGGGATCTACGGAGTGCTCGCCAATGCCGTCGAGCGGCGCCAAGCGGAGATTGGCGTGCGCATTGCCCTTGGGGCAGATCGTGCGCGCGTGTTCCGCATGGTCGTGTCACAAGGCTTGATGTTGGCAGCCGTTGGTGCCGTCTGTGGGATTGCAATCGCGCTGGCGGTGGCACGAGCGCTTTCAACGCTTCTCCACGGGATCAGTCCAATGGATCCGCTGACGTTGGCGGCTGTCCCGATCCTGCTCGTGGCGGTAGCGTTCGTCGCTGGTGCGCTTCCTGCCCTCCGTGCCACGCGTGTCGATCCCGTCACGGCGCTTCGAGGCGAGTGACCAACGAGACATGGTCACCCGGCGCGGTCGGCGGACGCTAACACACCGAAGGCCCCGCCCTACGGTCCGTGCGGTCGGGGCGTTCCTCGGAACCAACATTCCCCGCGTGACGTCTCACTGAGCAACGCCAGTGTGTGCTTGCCCAGCCCAGGAGCTCGTGTGGGACGTTACCTGATGCCGCGCCACGGTGCGGCGGTGTTCTCGGCCGGTCTGAGCTCTCTCCTACTCTTGTACACGCCACTCGCGGCGCGGTCGCCATCTTCGCAGGGCGCTGCGGCGCGGGACCTGACGGATCTCGACGCGCTCATGGCGCGCGTGCTCGAGCGGCGGGATGAAAGCTGGCGTCGCCTGCACGAGTACATCCTGAGCGAGAAGGAGCGGTTCGACATCCGCGACCCCGAGGGCCAGCCGCTGTATGGCGGACGACGGGAGTACATGTGGTACATCCGTGATGGGTACTTCATCCGGAGTCCTCTCCGTTTCAACGGCGTGACGATCACGGAAGAACAGCGGCGCAGCTACGAGCGCCGATGGCTCGACGAGGAACGGCGCCGGCACACCGCCAAGGCCGAGGAGCGGGCCGAAGCGCCCGCCGGTGGCGACGCGCCGGACGACATGGGCGAGGTCGAGACGCTGGCAGCGAAGGGACTGGAGCCCCGCTTCATCTCCCAAGCTTACTTTCTCGACTTCAAGTTCGAGCCTGGCAACTACTACTACGCTGGGCGTGAGACGCTCGAAGGGCGAGACGTCCTGCGTGTCGAGTACTACCCATCACGCCTCTTCCAAGATGAACGGCAAACGCAGGAGCAGTCGAGAGATGAGCGAGAGTTCGTCCGCAAGTTGAACAAGGTGGCGGTCATCACCTTGTGGGTCGATCCAAAGGAAGAACAGATCGTCAAGTACACGTTCGACAACACCGGCTATGAATTCTTCCCGCTTCGTTGGCTCGTGCGCGTGGACGAGGTGAGCGCGTCCATGGTCATGGCGCCGTACCTGCGCGGCTTCTGGGTGCCGACGACAATCACCGCGCACGCGAGCTTCACGGTAGCCCACGGGACGGTCGAGGTGGAGTACGGGCGGGAGTTCTTCGACTATCGCAAGGCGGAGACGGGCGCCCGTATGCGTGTTGGCGGCGTCGTGGAGCGCTGAGGTGCAGCTCCTCTGCGTGGCGTTGTTCACGGTGTTGTGGCCGGCAGGTGCTTCGCAAAGCGCGTCCACCGAGACGGTTGTCGAGGTGCGCATCCACGGCAATCACCGCACACCAGATGCCGAGGTGGTGCGCATCGCCGGCGTCACCGTTGGCGCCCCGCTCCCGCCCGGTGCGACCGACGCCATTGCTGCGCGCCTCAGATCGAGCGGACGATTCGCGCGAGTGGAGGTGAGGAAGCGATATCGATCCCTGGCGTCGACCGGCGAGGTAGCGCTCGTGGTGATCATCGAGGAAGCTGCCGGCCGCACCGGTAGTCCGATCGCGCGCCCGTTTGGCTGGATGCGGGAGCGGTTCATGTTCCTTCCGCTTCTGAACTACCGGGATGGTTATGGGTTCTCCTACGGCGTGCGAACGAGTCTCGTCGACATCGCGGGTGCGCGAAGCCGCGCCTCGGTGCCCCTGACGTGGGGCGCGACGAAGCGCGCGGCGCTGGAGGTCGACAAGGCATTCACTGCCGGATGGCTCCATCGTGTCGAGGGTGGTGTGTCGATCGCGGAGGAAGAACATCCTCACTTCCTGGTCGACGATCAGCGCGTCCAGGTCTGGGGTCGCGTCGAGCGTCGTCTCGCGCCCGACCTGCGACTGGGAGCTGGCGTTGGATGGCAGAGCGTCGAGCTCGGCGATCTCGACGACCGCCTCGTCTCGTACGGGGCCGACCTCACCTTCGACACGCGCATCGATCGGACGTTTCCGCGAGATGCCGTGTATGCGACCATCGGTTGGGAGGGGATGCGCTTCGAGACGTGGCCGAGCGCTCAACGTGTGTGGATGGACGCGCGCGGATACGTCGGGCTCGTCCGCCAATCGGTGCTGTCCGTGCGAGCGCGCTACGAGGGCGCGAGCCGCGCGCTCCCACCCTTCCAGCAGCCGATCCTCGGCGGCGCGGCGAGCCTTCGCGGGTTTCGGGCAGGCAGCTTCGCTGGTGACACTCTCGTGGCGGGATCGATCGAGCTCAGGCTGCCGATGACATCACCGCTCGATGTGGGACGCACGGGCGTGACCCTTTTCTGGGATGGCGGTGCCGTTTATGCGGACGGTGAACGGCTCGGTCGGGCGCGGATTCACCACGGGGCTGGCGCTGGGGTGTTCCTGCTCGCGCCACCGTTTCGCCTCAACGCCGACGTTGCCTACGGCTTCGACAACCGCTGGCGTCTGCACGTCATGACCGGCTTCGCGTTTAGCAGCTAGTCGCCGAGAATCTTCTCGGCGATGATCATGCGCTGCACTTCCGACGTCCCTTGGTAGATCTCCGTCGCGCGCACGTCGCGAAAGAGGCGCTCGACGCGCGACCCACGCCGGTAGCCCGCCGAAGCGAGAATCTGCATGGCGCGGTCCGCGGCGCGATGCGCGGCTTCGGACGCGTACAGCTTGGCCATGGCTGCCTCCGGGGACACCCACTCCTGAAGATCCGCGGTCGCCGCGGCCTTGTAGGTCAGCAGGCGCGCCGCGTCCAGCTCGGTGGCTGTATCGGCCAGCATCCACTGGATTGCCTGATAGCTGGCAATGGGCTGGCCGAACGTCTCTCGCGTCCGTGCGTGCTGCAGCGCCTCGTCCAGGGCCGCCTGACCGATGCCCAGCGCCTGGGCAGCGACGGCGATGCGGCCGTTCTCGAGCGCACGCTGCGCCACGAGCACGCCTTGTCCTGTCTCACCGATGACATGGCTCTTGTCCACGTACACGTCGCGCAGCTCGAGATCCATGCAGCCCAGGCCGCGCACGCCGAGTGAGTCGTTTCGGGCGATGCGGACGATGCCTTCGGCGTCGAGCGGCACGACAAAGGCGGTGAGCCCTCGGCCGCGCCCGCCGGTTTCGGTGGAGGCGAAGACCAACGCCACGTCCGCTGCGACGGCATTCGCCGTCCACACTTTGTGGCCATTGAGCCGATATCCGCGACCATCGACCGTGGCGCGCGTCTGCACGTTGAACGCATCGGTGCCCGACTGCTCCTCGGAGAGCGCGAATGCGCCAACGGCCGCACCGGAGGCGAGCGGCCGGAGCCAGCGCGCTTTCTGGTCGGCGCTCGCGAAGGCCGCCAGCGGTGAGGCGAGCAGCGAGTTGTTCACGGCCAGAATCACCGCAACGGTGCCGCTCGCACGCGCGATCGCCTCGAGCGCGAGCGCGTAGGTGACATGGTCACGCCCTGCGCCGCCATGAGCGACGGCCGTGGTGGTCCCCATCAGGCCAAGGGCGCCTGCCCGGGCGACGAGATCGCGCGGAAACTCGTCCTGCTCGTCGATGGCAGCGGCGCAGGGCGACACTTCATCGCGCGCGAACCGCTCGACGAGCGCGAGGAATGCCTGCTGCTCGGCGCTGAGGTCGAAGTCCATAAGGTTGTACATTCTAGCCTCCGGCCGCGCCCCTCAGGTGTTTCGACACGCTGGTGTTACACACTTGACGGTCGCGCCGTCGCATTCTAATATTGTCTAGACATCTATACCAGTTCGGGCGCGGAACGGGCACGTCCCGCGAGAGACACGTGGGTCCCGGAGGCCGCCGCGGCCCGCGAGGAAGAAGGGAGAAGGAGTCACCATGAAAGGCCACGTCTCATCGATGCCGCGGAGGGTGTTGTGCGTGCTGGCATGGATCCTAGTTGTCGGCTGGGCGCCCCTGTACGCGCAAGTGGATACCGCGACGATCACCGGCATCGTGCGAGACGCGCAGGGCGCGGTCCTGCCCGGCGCCACGGTGGTCGCGACTCACGTCGACACCAACCAACACGTCGAGACCGTCACCAACGAGGCCGGGGTCTACCGCACGAGTCCTCTGCCGATTGGCACGTATTCGGTCTCCGTGACGCTCGCCGGCTTCAAGACCGAGACGCACCAGGGCATTACGCTGAACGTTCAGCAAGTCGCGCGGGTCGACTTCACGCTCCAGGTCGGGGACATCTCCGAAGAGGTGACGATCACGGGCGCCGCGCCGCTGCTCGAAACGGAAACCTCGTCGATCGGCCAGGTGATCG
>JBOGIN010001032.1:0-2114 GCA_050742275.1 Vicinamibacteraceae bacterium | reverse complement strand
ATCCCGGCAGGAAGTCTACGTTGCGACCGAGGGTGCTCCGCGGCCGCGTTTGATTGTCGACAACGTGCGTCGTCTCCGGACGACGGCCGCTCAGAAGCGACGTGCGCGACGGGTTGCACAGCGGATACTGGCAGTACGCACGCTCGAAGAGCACCCCTTCGCCCGCCAGGCGATCGATCCCCGGCGAGGAGACCACGGGGTGGCCGTACGCGCCAAGGGTCGCAGCCAAATCGTCGGCGACGATCAGCAGCACATTCGGGCGCGTGGGCGCACGCCCGCGCTGCGCCGGCGCCTCCTCCCGTGCTGGGCCGGTCGAACGCGTGCAGGAGACCACCGCTAGCGCCGTGGCGAGGCCACACAGGGCGATAGTGGCCCTGAGCAGGCGCGATTGCCTCTTGGAGAAATGAGCCCGCCATCGGTCATCGCCGGTCGTCGTCATCGTCATGAGCCCCACACATCGGAACGCGAAGCGGAGACCAAGCTACATCTCCCGCGGCCGCGCGGGCAAGAGCCGAACGGATCGCGGCAGCGTGGCCGCGGCACGTGGACACCCAGGCATGACATCGATATCATGACGACGCCGTTCAAAGGAGGAACCGAGATGAGGGCTGTATGTCTCGCGCTAATCGCGCTCGCCGGCATGGCGGCGACCACGTCGCAGGTGCCGGTGCCCGCAAAGCTGAACGTCCTCTTCATGGTGGCCGACGATCTCAACACCGAGATGGGAAGCTACGGCGCGCCGGTCCAGACCCCGCATCTCGATCGTCTCGCCCAGCGCGGTGTGCGCTTCGACCGCGCCTATTGTCAGTACCCGCTGTGCAGCCCGAGCCGGGCCTCCTTCCTCACCGGCCGGCGCCCCGATGAAACGGGCGTCCTGAGGAACCCGCGGCGGAATCAATTGTCCCCCCACTTCCGGGAGCGAATTGCAGACACGGTCACCCTCCCGCAGCTCTTCAAGGAACGGGGATGGCTTTCGGCACGCGTCGGCAAGCTCTATCACTACGGCGTGCCGCTCCACATCGGCACCGCAAGCCTCGATGACTACATGTCTTGGGATCTGACGATCAACCCGCGCGGCCGTGACCGTGACAGGCTCGATCAGGTATTCAGTCTGGTGCCGGGGCAATTTGGCGGCACGCTGAGCTGGCTCTCGGACGAGGGCGAGGATGCAGAGCAAACGGATGGCATCGGCGCGCTCGAAGCGGTGCGGTTGTTGGAACGCTTCAAGAACGAGGAGCGCCCGTTCTTTCTCGCCGTCGGCTTCTACAGACCGCATACGCCGTACGTCGCCCCCAAGAAATACTTCGAGCGCTATCCGACCGACGGCATCGAGCTTCCGGCGCTCAGCGCCGACGACAACGCACGTCGTCCGGAAGCCGCTTACGCCAGCGCGAAGAAGGAGCAGGACGCCATGACCGATGCGCAGCGACGGGAAGCCATCCAGGCGTACAGCGCCTCCACCACCTTCATGGACGCCCAAGCGGGCGTCGTCCTCGACGCCCTGGAGCGCCTCGGCTTGAGCGAGCAGACCGTCGTTGTCTTCACCAGCGACCATGGATATCACCTCGCCGACCACGGTCTGTGGCAGAAGATGAGCCTCTTCGAGCGCAGCGCGCGTGTGCCGCTCATCATTGCGTCGCCAGACGCCAGGGCGAACGGGCAGGCGGCTCGCGGCATCGTCGAGCTCGTGGACCTCTATCCCACGCTTGCCGAGCTGAGTGGACTCGAGGCGCCTGACTACCTTGACGGCGTCAGCGTACGGCCGATGCTCGACGATGCCAGCAAGACGGTGCGAGAGGCGGCGTTCACGCAGGCGCGCGATGGCTACGCGGTGCGCACCGAGCGCTGGCGATACATCGAATGGGCGGAAGGCGCCAAGGGCGCGCAGCTCTACGACATGGAACGGGATGCCAACGAGACGACCAATCTCGTGGAAAATCCTGAGCACGCGGACACGGTGGCCGAGCTGCAGGCGCTCTTGAAGACCTATCGCCAGGCGGGCGCCGGATCCAAGTAAGCGACCAACACTGTTCACTACACCCTCGTCGGTCTGGTATCCGCGTGTGCACTCCGGCTGGCGTCCGTACGTCGGACGTAGCGCGCGGCCTTCAGGC
>JBOGIN010001031.1:0-2227 GCA_050742275.1 Vicinamibacteraceae bacterium | reverse complement strand
TTCCCGTGGCTTGATCGAAGGCAGCCACGAAGCCGCGGATTCCTTCGTCGCCGCCGGACGTTCCGGAGACGACCAGGTCGCCGACCGCGAGCGGCGCTGACGTGGCGCCATAGTTCTCGCGCCAGTCGGCCATCTCGGTATCCCACAGCATTGCGCCCGTGAAGCGGTCGAGGGCAATGATGTGCGCATGGTCGGTCACCATGAAGAGCCGATCGCCGGCCACGGCCACGCCGCGGTTGATGCCGCCGCCCGCATCGCCGCTCACCCCTTTCGTCCGCGGATACTTGAAGTGCCAGATGCGCCGCCCATTGCCTGGGTCCAGCGCGTAGCACTCGTTCGCGCTGGTGACGTACATGACGCCGTCGACGACCACCGGCGTCACCTCGAGTCGGGACGTGCCAGGTAGGGTGAACACCCACGCTGGAGCGAGCCGCGCGACGTTCGTCTTGTTGATCTGATCGACCGGGCTGTAGCGATTGCCCTCGATCTGCCCGTTGTACGTGGGCCAGTCCACCTGCGACGTCACGGAGCGGTAGCGGTCGCCGTGCTTCCGCAGGAGGTGAAGACGCTTGTCGTCGGACAGCAGTTGCAGGTCCAGCGATGTCTGGTTGAGCGCGGTGCCCTTCAGCGTGCCGCCAGCTGTGGTCTCGACTTCGGTACGCACCGCCTCGGCGACGCCGGCTGGCGGCCGTAGCGCGCGCAGCGCCGCTATCAGCCCGCGCAGTTCCTCGTCCGAGAGGTCGAAGCTGGGCATGCCGACGCGCGGCAGTCCCTCGCGGACCAGCGTTGCGAGCTCCTCGTCCGTCCGCGTCGCGACACGGGTGACAATCGCGGGCCCGAGCTCACCGCCGTTTCCATCGCCGCCGTGACATCTCGCGCAAAGGCTCTCGTACTGCCGTCGACCGACATCCTCGTCTTGCGCCAGCGCGCTGGCCGAGCCCAGCAGGAGGCAGAGAACAGCGCAGAGCAATAGCCGCATCGCGGCGACAACATACCACGTTCCGAGACGGCATCTCCGTCCTGCCCGCGTGGGCGCGCAAGCGGGCGCTACCGTCGCTTCTTGACACCGGGTTGCTTCGCCTGAAGCTCGCGGTTCAACTGCTGGATGATGGCGCGCTCACGGTTGCCGTCTTCCTTGCGGTTCAAACGATAGTAGACGGTGGCCAGTGAGACGTGTGGCTCGAGCCACTTGGGCTGCTCTGTGACCAGCCGCTCTAGAATGCGCTGCGCCTCGACGACTTCACCGAGGGCCATGTGCAATGTGGCGACTTGATAGCGCGCAGCCGGGTCGCCTGGCCGAACGCGGAGCGCCTGCTCCAGCAGCGTCTTGGCCTCGTCGAACTGTTGGTCCTCTTTGGCGAGGGAGCCAAGGTTCAAGTTGGCTTCGTAATCATTGGGATCGGCCTGGCGCGCGGCCTCCAGCTCCTTCCGCGCGAGCTCCCGGTTTCCGGTCGCGAGCAACGACAAGCCGTAGTAGGTGTGAACGTCCGGAAGCGTGGGATCGAGCTCGACCGCCTTGGCGAGCTCCTTGGTCGCGCCGGCGAGATCGTGAACCTCGCGCATCGCGATCCCCATCAGCAGGTGCGCTTGCGCGGGCTCACCGTGGCGCATGATGCGATCGATGAGCGTTTGGCCTCGCTCGGGATGACCAGCGCGCAAGTACGCCATGCCGAGCAGATACGCCATCGTGAGGTTGTCTTGCTGCTGTGGCTCCAAAGGCTGGAGGAGCTCGACGACCGCTTCGTCCTCGCCAAGACGCAGATGACAGTCTGCCTGCAAGAGCGTCGCTTGCAGGTTGTCGGGCTGGATCTCTCGAACGCGTGCGAGCTCCGCAGCAGCCTCGCGGAACTGCGCCGCCTTGTGGTGCGCGATGGCAAGGTTCAGCCGCACGGCGGTGTTCCGGGCATCGATGGCGAGGGCGCGCTGGTATTGCGAAATCGCATCCTCGTACTGGCCGAGTTGAACGAGCACGACGGCGAGGTTCGACCTGGCCGCGAGGTTGTCCGGCTGCTCGGTGAGGAACGTGCGATACGCGCTGGCGGCAGCGTCGAGCTGCCCCTGTTGTTGGAGGGTCACGGCGCGCTGGAAGAGCGCGAGCGAGCTGCTTGCCGATTGAGCTGCGGCGGCAGAGCTCGCGACGCACAGAGCTAGGAAGCAGGCAACGAGGAGATCGCCCAGAGACACGAGCCCCGTCCCCACGGGCCAACGTAGCGCGCGGCCTTCAGGC
>JBOGIN010001030.1:0-2944 GCA_050742275.1 Vicinamibacteraceae bacterium | reverse complement strand
CCTTTAGGCGGCCCCCACGATTGTCAACACCGGTGAATTCCGGGGGTAGATAATGGGTGTTACGCGGGGCTTGACGAGGCGCTCGGCCGCGGGGTCGTCCGTGCGGGTCGCCACGTCGCGCCGCCTGATCGACTCTCGCGTGACCAGTTCCGTGGGGATTGAAACCTGTCGCGATTCCAGATCCGGATTCAGGATGCGCGTCGTGACGAACTCTGCCAGATGCCGCCCCAGCTCCTCGGGAAACTCACGCACGGTCGTTAGCGCCGGATCCAGAAGCGTCCCTTCGGTATCGTTGAACCCGGCAACGCTGATGTCGTCGGGAATCTTGAGCTCGAACGATCGCAGCGCTCGGTAGACGCCTTGCGCAACCTGGTCGCTCCCCGCAAAGATGGCCGTGACCCGTTCGCGGGACGCGATGATCTGCTTCGTCGCCAGATAGCCGAGCTCCTGGCGATCGGAACGGAGCTCGCTGCAGTGCGGGGGCAGGCCCGCATCCACCATGGCACGCCGATAGCCCTGGAACACGCGCGCGAACCAGGGAAATCGCACGTCACCGACGTACCAGATGTCTCGGTGTCCCTGCGAGATGAGATGGGCGGTCATCTCGTACCCGCCTTGCACATCGTCGGAGGACACGACGTCGCATTGCTCGGGCGGCCAGTCACCGAGGACGTTGTTGCCCAAGACGGAGAAGGGAATGCGGCGGTCGCGGAGGGCAGACAGCATGTTGGCGTGATTCGTCCCCCCCAGGATCACACCTTGAGTCGCCCCTCGCCTGCTCAAGACCTGAGGCAGGCTCAGTGTCGCGGCGACCGCCGTCGACGGATAGCGAAACGAAAGAAACAGGAGCTCCCAGCCGTGGCTCGTGCTGTACTCTTCGGCGCCTACCAGGATGCGCGCCTGGAACCGATGGAGAACATCCCGGTTTCCAAGCAGGAAGACGATGATCCGACTCTTCATCGCCCTCGTCAGATCGATGCCTACCTGTGCGGCTGCGGCCCGTACGCGCGACTGGATGCCGGGATCCACGTACGCGCTGCCGCTGGCCACGCGTGACACCGTTGACGGACTCACTGCGGCAAGTCGCGCCACGTCGCGAAGCGTCGGTTTCTTACCCATGAGCCTCCCTGAGCGCGCGTTGACGGCTCGAGGGCCTGAGTGTGACACATTTCATATAGTGACGCAAAATTTCTTGAGGCCGAGGCAACTCGCATCCTCACGACAGCATCGCACGTTTGATACGATATTCGACGCTCGACGTTCTCGGCGCTCCGCGACGTCGCCGGCGGTTCCGGAAACTCACACTCGGACGGGCCACTTGCCATCTCCAGTCGCGCGCGATCGTCAATCGCACGCCCGCATCGGCCTGGACATCGGCGGAACGAAAATGGCCGGCGGTCTCGTGCTGTTTCCCGACGGCCACGTCCTCGCGCGGCGCGTGATTCCGACACGGCCGGACCGCAGCGGCAACGAGCTGCTGCGGGATACGCTGGCGTTGACAACCGATCTCATCGCAGTCGCCGCGTCGAAGGGCTGCGTCGTGGAGGGTATCGGCGCCGGCGTGGCCGAGCTCGTGGCGCGCGACGGCGAGATCACGAGCGCGCAGACCATCCCGTGGCTCGGCCTGCCCGTCCGGGAAAGGTTGTCCGAGCTGGCCCCGGCCGTTGTCGAGTCGGATGTGCGCGCCGCGGCAATCGGCGAGGCCGCCTACGGTGCCGGCCGCGGCCACGAGGCCTTCGTCTACGTGACAGTGGGGACCGGCATCAGCTGCAGCCTCGTGCAGCGAGGAGAGCCGTTCGGCGGCGCGCACGGCAACGCGCTCGTGCTCGCAAGCGGACCGACGAGCCACACCTGCCCGCATTGTGGCGAACGATCGACGATGATCCTCGAGGAGCTCGCCTCGGGTCCGGCGATCGCCCGGCGGTATGCGGCGCGCGCCGGCCGGAACGGCATCACCGCTGAAGACGTCATGCGCGCCGCCGACGCGGACGATCCGATTGCCCTCGACGTCGTGGCAAGCGCGGGCACGGCGTTGGGGGCAGCGGTTGGCTTTCTCGTGAACGTGCTCGACCCGCACGCCATCGTTGTTGGCGGCGGCCTCGGGTGTTCGGGCGGACGCTACTGGCATCACCTCGTCGAGTCCGCGCGGGCGCACGTCTGGGCCGACGCGAGCCGCGGCGTCCCCATCGTCAGGGCCGCACTCGGTCAGGATGCCGGAATCGTTGGGGCCGCGGTCGCGTCCTGCCGGCACGCGCCACCGTTGCCGAAGGAGAACCGGTGAAGCCGACAATCGTGAGCCTCATGGCGGAACAGCGTCCCGTGCTCGGCGATGGCGGCTACCTCATCGAGCTGGAGCGCCGGGGCTACGTCGACAGCGGCTCGGGTCGCGAGAGAGTCGGTACGGGCCGCGGGAGCGGGCAGTTCACGCCGGAAGTCGTCGTGGAGCATCCTGAAGCGTTGCGAGAGCTGCACCGCGAGTTTCTCGCGTCCGGCTCGAGAGTCTTGCAGGCGCTCACGTTCTTCGGCACGCGGGAGAAGCTCGCGCGGGCCGGCTACGGGGCGCGCACCGAGGAAATCAACCGGGCCGCGGTCCGCATTGCCAGGGAGGTCGCAGCCGAGAAGGCGCTGGTCGCGGGCTCGGTGTCCCGCACGCAGCTCTTCGAGCGAGAGGGGCCCGGAGCGGCCGGTCACGTGCGCGACCTTCTCGAGGAGCAGATACGGCTCCTCAAGGATGCCGGCGTGAACTTCCTCATCCTGGAGACGTTCTTCCACCTGCAGGAAATGCAGATCGCGCTGGAGTGCGCGCGATCGAGCGCGCTGGATGTCGTGGCGACGATGAGCTTCCGTCCCACCGTGGATGCGTCGACCGATGGGTACTCGCCGGAACGGTGCGCGCGGGAGATGGCCGCCGGCGGCGCGGTGGCCGTGGGCGCCAACTGCGAGC
>JBOGIN010001029.1:0-1953 GCA_050742275.1 Vicinamibacteraceae bacterium | reverse complement strand
GTACATCCCTATCGTCAATCGCCTCTCCGGGGCTGCCGAGCCGAGCGCCTCGCGCACCGGGTGGCTCACCTATCTCGGCCTGGCGGCCGTCGTCTTGTTCTTCTGCATCCCACTGTTCTTGGGGTTGGGTCGCCTGGAACTGCACGGAGACGAGGCCATCTATTCCTACGTCGTCGACCGGATGCTCGAGACCGGCGACTGGCTCACGCCGCGCCTGAGTCCGACCGATCGGCCCCACCTCTCGAAGCCGCCCCTGAAGTATTGGATGGTTGCGAGCCTCATCGACTCGGGACTACTCCCACACAACGAGGCGGGCCTGCGGTTCATGGATGCCTTGTTTGGCTCGATCGCGTTCATCTACCTTTACTGGCTCGGGCGCTGGCTGGGCGGATCCCTCTGCGGGGTCGTGACCGTGTTGGTGCTGTTCACGCTCGACCCGCTCCTTTTCGCGCACGGGCTGCGCAGCAACACGATGGAAGCGGCGCTCGTCCTGTGCTATTGCGGAGGGATCTACCACTTCGCCCGATGGGTGGAAGGCGCGTCCTCGAAGCGGCTGCAGCGTGGTCACGCGCTTGCCGTGGGCGCGTACTTCGTCCTGGGCTTCATGACGAAGTTCGTCGCGGCGCTCTTCTTGCCGCTTGTCTGCCTTGTCGCCTTTGCGCTGCGTCCCGGCGCGCGCGAGCATGCTCGACGGCACTGGCGCGATGGGATAGCGGCGGCGGTTCTCGTGCTCGTGACGACGCTGCCGTGGTGGGTCTACGAGACCTTCGCCTTTGGCAGTCGTTTCTGGCACACCATGTTCGGCCGAAACGTCTACGTCAGGTTTACCGACGCGATCGATCCGTCGCACCTGCAGCCGTGGAGCTTTTACTTCTCACAGACGTGGCACGAGCTGTTCTATGCGAACAGCGTATGGATCGTGGCCACCGGCATGATCATGCTCTCGATCAGCGCCTGGCAGGGACGGCCGTGGCTGGCACGGCTGCTCGTGCTGTGGTGGGTGTTGCCAACCGCGTTGATCTCGCTCGGCACTTCGAAGGTGTATCACTACGCCTATCCCTTCCTTCCTCCTCTCGCGCTGGCTGCGGGCTACGCGGCCAGCGCCTTGTTCCGGGCCGTCGACGGCAAACTGGGTGCCGCGATCGGTCGGTGGCGCAGATCGTCAGCCGTCGGCTCGCCCGTGAGCGCGCTGCGCGTCGCCCGATGGACGCTCGTCGCGGGTGGCGCCGTCGCGTCTGCTCTGGCCCTGTGGACGTGGATCGCGGGACCGGTGCGCTGGGAGCTTGGCGACGTCACGCTGCTCAGGAACTCGTCGTTGCTGCGTCCGCTGAGCCTCGGCGGCATCATGTTGGGGCTAGGCAGCTCGGCCTTCCTCTCGGTACGATCGATCGCTGCCTGCGCTCTGGCGCTCTTTCTTCCACTCTCGGCGTATCCCGAGACCGCGCGCCGACTCCTAACCACCGATCACCAGCTACGCTCGCTCGAAGCATGTACCGAGCGGGTGCGGCGAGCTGGGGCCAAGACGGGCGCCGGCGTCTACAACGCGGCCGAGAGGATGAACCGGCATTCCTATTTCTACTACTTGCGTCACCTCGGGCCGTGGGTTGTACCGGAACATCCCCGGAAGGCGGAGCTCCGGCGACGGCTGTTTCGGCCGGGCGAACAGACCCCGGTGATCCTGTGGAGAGAGGATTACAAGGGACTGGTCAGGGAAATCAAAGGCACACGCAACCCATCGCGTGCCCGCGCGAGCGCGGCAAGCGCTCAGTCACAGACAAGGCGGCCAGCCGTCCGGCTCAACGGATTGGCAGCGGAGCAGGACCTCGTCGTCCTCATGCCCGGCCCTTACGACGCGTGCGTCGTCCCGGCCGCCAAGGCTGGCTGGCGCGTCGTGCGCTTCATCGCCAATCCCCAGAGGATCCCGTCAAGCTAACGTAGCGCGCGGCCTTCAGG
>JBOGIN010001028.1:0-4310 GCA_050742275.1 Vicinamibacteraceae bacterium | reverse complement strand
GCCTGAAGGCCTGCGCTACGAAAGCCGTTTGGCCCGAGTCGATTTTCGACGTGCGCAAGATTCTCGTGGCAAATCGTGGAGAGATCGCGGTTCGCGTGATGCGGGCCTGTCGGGCTCTCGGCATTCGGAGCGTCGCGGTCTTCTCGGACTGTGACCGTGCGGCGCTCCACGTGCGGTCTGCAGACGAGGCGTACCACCTGGGACCCAGCCCTCCCGCCGAGAGCTACCTTCGCATCGACCGGGTGGTGGAGGTCGCGCGCCGCGCCCAGGCCGATGCTGTTCATCCAGGCTACGGCTTTCTCGCCGAGAACGCGGCGTTCGCCGACGCGTGCCGGCAGGCGGGGCTGACGTTCGTCGGCCCATCGCCGGAAGCGATGGCCCGCATGGGTAGCAAGACCGCCGCCCGAGAGGTCGCGCGGTCGGTTGGCGTTCCGGTCGTGCCGGGAACCGACGAGCCGGTGAGCCCACAGCTTGCCGAGACCGACGTGGCACGCCTCGCCGAGCACGTCGGCTACCCGATGCTCGTCAAGGCGGTTGCGGGTGGTGGCGGCAAGGGCATGCGCGCCGTACGCACGGCTGACGAGCTGCCGGGCGCAATACGACTCGCTCGCTCGGAGGCCGGCTCTGCGTTTGGCGATACGGCCGTGTACTTCGAGCGACAGGTCGATCGGCCTCGTCATATCGAGATTCAGCTCATTGGCGACGAGCAGGGCGCGATCGTGCCGTTCGTGGAGCGCGAATGCTCCGTACAGCGGCGTCACCAGAAGGTCATCGAGGAATCACCGTCGACTGCCGTGACAGCCGCATTGCGTGCACGAATGGCTGAGGCGGCCGTTGCCGTGGCTCGTGCGTCCGGATACACGAACGCTGGCACGATAGAGTTCCTCCTCGATCGTGACGGCCAGTTCTACTTCCTGGAGATGAACGCGCGCCTCCAAGTCGAGCACCCGGTCACGGAAGCCGTCACCGGCATCGACCTCGTCGCGTGGCAGATTCGGATCGCGCAGGGGCATCCTGTCACGCTCACCCAGAAACGAACCTTGAGGCCGAACGGCCATGCCATCGAATGCCGAATCTACGCAGAAGATCCGGACCTCGGCTTCTTGCCGTCGCCCGGCCAGATCGTGGCGTTCACGCCGCCCGCGGGCCCAGGCATTCGCGACGACTCCGGCGTTCGCACTGGCTCGGAGGTCCCGGTCTTCTACGACTCTCTACTGTCGAAGCTGATCGCCTGGGGCGCTGATCGCCCGCAAGCGCTGCAACGCATGCTCGGGGCGCTTGCCGAGTACGACGTCCGCGGCGTCAAGACCACCATTCCGTTCTTTCGATGGATGCTGCGCACACCCGAGTTTCAACGCGGCGCCTTCGACACGACAACGCTCGATGCGATTCTCGCCAATCGGCGTGGCCAGCCCTTCGAGGAGATCTCAGCGGAGAGCGAGGAGACCGCCATCGTGGCGGCCGCGCTGCAGGCGTTCCTCGATGCCTCGGTGGTTACGGCCGACGCCCCCCGGTCGTCGATCGGCGTCAGTCATTGGAAGTCCGCAGGCCGGCTGGAGGTGTTGCGATGACCGGGTCGAGCGCCCGACGTCGATGTGGCCAATCCTGAGGAAGCGCGTTGACCTTTGAAATCGAGGTGAACGGCCGCGTGCGCACGGTGGCCGTTGAACGCCTCGCGAGCCCGCCGGATCACTATCGAGTGACGGTCGACGGCCTGGCCACGACTGTGGGTGCGGTGCGGCTGGATCGAGCCGCGTTGTCGCTGTTGTTGCCGGACGGCGGAAGCCGTGAGGTCGGGTTCGGGCCGCGCGATGCGCGCGGCGTCGTCCGCGTGCACCTGTCTGGTGAAAGCGTGGACCTCGTCGTCAACGGCCGGCGCTTGCGACGGGGTGGCCTCACGGTGGGCGGAAGCGGTATCGTGCAGATCGCGGCGCCGATGCCCGGCAAGGTGCTGCGTGTGCATGCGAGGATCGGCGAGGACGTGGCGGCGCGGCAGCCGCTGGTCGTCGTCGAAGCCATGAAGATGGAGAACGAGCTGTCGGCACCGCGCGCGGGCCGAGTCAAGGCCGTCTTGGTCGGTGAAGGGCAATCGGTCGAGGCTGGACGAGTGCTCGTCGAGATGGAGTAGAAGCGCAGAATCTATGCACGAGCACGTTTCCCCGTCGGTCCAACGTCGCCTCCGCCTTCGCGCGTCGCGTTACGGCGGACGGATCTGGCGTGTCACCCGCACGCTCATGCTCCTGACGGTCGCGCTGCTCGCCGCCGTCACCGTTTCACTCGTCACCGTTGACCTCGGGCCGTCACTCCGGGCGCGCGCCGAGCGCGAGGCATCGCGTCGGATTGGGCGTCCGCTGCATATCGGGCGGCTTTCCATTCGACTGCTGACCGGCCGCTTCCAGCTCGACGATGTGGTGATCGAGGGCCTCACGCCGTCGGCACGTCCGTTTCTGATTGCAGAGCAGATCGACGTGGGGCTGCCGTGGTGGACGCTATTTCGCCGGGAGCTCGTGCTCGACACGATCGAGATGCGTGACTGGCGCATGCTGGTTGAGACGTTTCCCGGCGGCCGCCATAACTTCCCGAAGCTCGGCTCGACCAGCTCGTCCCGGTCGGATGGCCGCGGCGCACGCGGATTCGTGACCACCGTACGGCTCGTGCGCGCAGTCGACGGCCACTTCACCTACCGGGATCACGGGACGCCCTGGAGCACCGAGGCGGCAAACCTCGACATCGTCATCAACAAGTCCGATAAGTACCGCGGGGAGGCGACGTTCCACGATGGGCGAGTGCGGATACAGGACTTCCTGCCGATGTCGGCGGCCATGCGCGCCGGCTTCACGATCGAGGGCGGCCTCGTCCATTTCGACCACATCGCTCTGGACACCGACGGCGCGCGCACGAAGCTCGTGGGAAGCGTGAACCTCGGGCGATGGCCGGAACAGTTCTATCGCGTCGAATCGCGGATTGACTTCGCGCGGCAGCGCGAGCGGTTCTTCGGCCGCCAGCGCTTTCGCGTGAGCGGCAGCGGCGACTTCTCGGGGACGTTTCGCCTCTTCAAGGGCGGGCATGAGCTGAAAGGGCGTTTCGCCAGCAGCGAGACGGGCCTGAACGCCTATCGTTTTCGCGACCTCCGCGGCGCATTGAGCTGGACGCCCGATCGCTTTCAGGTCACGAATGTGTCGTCACAGGTCCTGGGCGGACGCGCGGAGTTCGACTACGCGATCCGACGCCCCTCGACACGCTCGAGGCAGAGGGCTGGCGAGCCGCGACTCTCTCGCTTCGAGGCTGCCTATCGAGACATCGATCTCGCCGCGTACACGGATCTCATCGAGCTGCCCGGGCTCCGCTTGGCGGGCCGTGCGAGCGGTGAGAACGTGCTCGAGTACCCGCTGGGGCAGTTCGAGGAACGTCGCGGCACCGGGCACGTTCACGTGCTCCCGCCGGAGGGGGTGGTGGTGCAGGGGCGAGCGCTCGGCGCGCGCGTGGCGTCCAGCGGATCGCCGGCCTCCGTGCCGCTGGGGCGCGTCCCGCTGGCTGGTGCGCTCACGTATCGGTACGAGCCCAGATGGGCGACCTTCGAGCGCGGGGAGCTCGCCACGCCCGATACGTACGTCACGTTTGCCGGCCGTACGGCGTGGGGCGCCCGATCGACGATGCCGTTTCACGTCACGAGCGGCGACTGGCAGGCGAGCGATCGCTTGCTCGCCGGCATCATGACAGCCGCTGGCCGGCCAACCGAGGCAATTGAGATTGGCGGGCGCGGCCAGTTCGACGGCGTGCTCATCGGCGCCATCGGCCAGCCGCGCATCGAAGGCCGCTTCGCGGCTGCTGGCATGCGCGCGTGGGATGTGGTGTGGGGACGCGCAACCGGCGACGTGGTCGTCGACCAGGGCTATGCGACGGTCACGCGCGGCCGCGTGCGGCACAACGGCTCGACGATTGACGTCGACGGCCGCTTCGCGCTTGGGTTTCGGCCGGAGACTGGCGGCGACGAGATCAACGCGCGGTTTCGCCTCGCAGGACGTCCCATCAGCGACCTGCGGCATGCGTTTGGCGTCGACGACTATTCGCTCGACGGCCACCTGTCGGGCGATCTGCGTCTCCGTGGCCGCTACGAGGCGCCGTTGGGCTCCGGTCGCATCACGGTCGGGCGAGGCGCAGCCTGGCGTGAGCCGTTCAACGTTGCCTCTGCGAGCCTGCGCTTCGACGGCCAGGGCGTCAGCCTGGGCGACGTGAACGTGCGGAAGTCAACAGGTCGGATCACCGGCGACGCCTACGTCGGATGGAACGGCACGTACTCGTTCGAGGTG